>NZ_JAGDQK010000029.1:0-35873 GCF_017498755.1 Bacillus sp. XF8
GGTGAAGTCGTAGAGGTACCAAAAGAAGAAGCTCAAGCAATGATCGATCGTGCTCAAAATGAACTGCGCATGTCTGACCAATTGATTCAGGGAGACTTGCTTCGCTTCTCTGACAGTAACAAAATCAAGACAGGTGAAGTAAAAACAATTATCCAAGAAGAGAAAAAAGCGTCTAAGTAAATTTAAGAGCCAAGATTTTTGATAACCCTCATTCAAAGTTCTAATTGAATGAGGGTTAAGTTTTGTAAGAAGTTGAATCATTTCTGAAATTTCGTGATTGACATTTTATAAATCATTCATGTACAATAAACATGAATGACATTCAGTCATTTTATTTCGTGGAAGGGTGTAGATAATGAGTAAAAAAGAAAAAATTGTATACGCTGCTATCGAATGTTTTAGGGAAAAAGGGATTGAAAAAACAAAGATTTCGGACATTGTGAAATTAGCTGGTATTGCTCAAGGAACCTTCTATTTATATTTTTCTTCAAAGCTATCTGTAGTACCTGCTATTGCAGAAATTATGGTTGAGAAGATGATATGTGCAGTTGAAGAAAAAGTACAGGATAGCTCTTCTTTCTTAGATACATTCTCGCAAATTGTAGATGCAATTTTTGAATTTACAAAGGAACACCACGAAATACAAGCATTAATATATGTCGGTTTAGCATCAACCGAACATATAAAAAAGTGGGAGAGTCTATATCAACCTCTTTACATTTGGATAAAACGCTTTTTAAAAGAGGCTAAGGATGCCAAAGTCATACGGAATTCTATTCATGTTGAAAGAACTTCAAAACTTTTTATTGCTTTAGTTGAATCGGCAGCAGAACAAATTTATTTATATGATCATACAAAAGAGGATCAAGCTAGTCTACAAAAAGCTGAAGTTTTGGATTTTTTAACACATGCATTGGATATAAGAAAATAAATATTCAATGACTGTAAGCAAGATAGATAAATTTAAGTTAAAAATGAATGACATTCAGTCATAAGAGGTGGAAATGTATGAAAAACAAAGCTTGGTTATATGTAATATTAACATGTATTTTTGAAGTTTTTTGGGTGTTTGGTTTTAATACTGCTCACGCATGGTGGCATTGGGCAATAATTTTTGGGATTATTGTTGTTGATTTTTATATGCTTTCTAAAGCGTGTGAACATCTTGCGACAGGAACAGTATATGCCGTTTTTGCCGGAGCAGGAACTGTGGGAACTTTCTTAATGGACGTTTTTCTTTTTGGTGGAAGTTTTAGTCTAGGGAAATTATTTTTCATAGTTATGGTAGTAGCTGGCGTTATTGGCCTGAAGTTAGCTGATAACAAAGAAGTAGAAGAAGAAGTTATGAAAGGAGCTGCTTAAGGATGGGATGGATTTTTGTCCTTTGTGCCGCAATTAGTGAAATTGTTGGTGTAATAGGTCTTAAAATGTACAGTAAGGATAAATCAGTAACAAATGGTGCTATTTATATAGGAGGATTTGGTATTTCTTTCGCATTCTTATACACATCTTTCCTATTTTTACAGGTAAGTGTAGCTTATGCAGTTTGGATTGGGATAGGAACAGCAGGTGCCGTTTTGTTAAATATGTTCCTATTTGGAGAATCAAAAAGTAAGGCACGTATTATTAGTGTGGCTCTTATTGTATGCGGAGTGACAGGTTTAAAGGCTCTTTCTTAAAGTTAGAAAAAGTTTATTAAAAATATCGTATAGGAGGAGCTGTAATGTCTTATTTAATTTACTTTGCTATGATTATAAGTATACCATTATATGCACAATTTAGAGTAAAAAAAACGTATAGTAAATATAAAGAAGTACTTTCAACATCAGGTATGACAGGAGCTGAAGCAGCTCGGAAAATTTTAGATGAAAATGGTTTGTATCATGTAGCTGTGGAAGAAACTCCAGGACATTTATCTGATCATTATGATCCAGCCGCGAAAACAGTTCGTTTATCAACTGATAATTATTATGGCCGTTCAGTTGCTGGAACAGCTGTAGCGGCACATGAGGTAGGGCATACAATTCAAGATGCGAATGATTACAGTTTTATGCGTTTGCGTCATTCATTAGTGCCAGTCGCAAATTTGGGTTCAAATATATCGTGGATATTCATTATGATTGGAATGTTTACAGCAATGACAAACATGTTATTGTTAGGTATTATTTTAATGGCAGCAGGTGTCCTTTTTCAAATGGTTACATTACCAGTTGAAATTGATGCCTCGAAGCGTGCGATGCATCAAATGAAAGCGTTAGGAATTGTTTCAACTGATGAATATGGGCAGGCTCGTAAAGTATTAAGTGCAGCTGCTTTAACATATATTGCTGCTGCCGCGGTAGCGGTGTTGGAGTTAGTTCGTTTATTGCTTATTTACACAGGTATGCAACGGAATGAAGAGTAGAGATAGAAAACATATATATTTTGATTTAATCTCCTAACAGAAAAAGAAGGGACATTCTTCTATGTTCTATTAGGGGATTTTTCTATGGAGAGAAATTCATATTAACTTTCACTCTATTGTTGACAGTACAATAAATTTTCATATAGAATGAGTGACAGTCATTCTATACACGTGTGAAAGGACTCAGATCATGAATAAAAAAGAGAAAATTGTTTATGCAGCTATTGAAGTGTTTCAGGAAAAAGGAGTTGAAAAAACAAAGATCTCTGACATTGTGAAATTGGCTGGCATTGCCCAAGGAACTTTCTATTTGTATTTTCCTTCTAAATTATCTGTTATGCCTGCAATAGCAGAAGTTATGGTTGAAAAGATGATACGTGCAGTAAAAGAAAGGGTACAGAATAATGAACCTTTTTCAAAGAAAGTGAAGCAAGTAATAGATGCGGTTTTTGACTTTATAGCGGAATATCGTGAAATACAAGCATTAATGTATGCTGGCCTTGCATCCACTGAGCATATAAAAGAATGGGAAACTGTATATCAGCCTCTTTATATGTGGTTAAGTCAATTCTTAAGTGAAGCAAAAGATTCAGGTGCAATTCGTAATTCTATTCATGTTGAAAGAACTGCAAAGTTATTTATCGCTCTGGTTGAATCTGCAGCAGAACAAGTTTATTTATATGATCATAAAAAGGATGATCAGGCCGATCTTCAGAAAGCTGAAGTACTAGATTTTTTAACACATGCATTGGATATTCAAGAATAAACAGTTAGGTGAATCCATTTATAGCAAAGAGATGGGTTCATTTCGCCTGAAATGAATGATAGTCAGTCATTTGAGGGAGGTTTATGAAAAATAAGGTAAGAGGTAAATACTATAAATAAATCTCATCATTCAATTCATATAGAGGATATAAATGTCAGCAAACAGTGATCTTATTTTTATGTCCCCATTTGTGGGAATGAAGAATTTTCGCTAATTAAAACCCCTTTGGGTATTATTTTTTGAGAAGAATTTCACATCAATGATTTTTACAGAAAGAGGTGTTGATAAATGAAGAAATCAATAAAAGAACAAAAGATGGTATTAATCATTCTTCTTAGTAATATATTCATTGCATTTCTCGGAATTGGTCTTATTATCCCAGTTATGCCGTCATTCATGAATATTATGCAATTATCAGGAAAAACGATGGGGTATCTTGTTGCAGTGTTTGCAGTGGCACAATTACTGATGTCGCCATTAACAGGACGCTGGGTTGATCGTTATGGTAGGAAGAAAATTATCATAATTGGTTTATTTCTTTTTGGTACTTCAGAACTTATCTTTGGTTTAGGAAGGGATGTATGGGTACTTTATATATCAAGGATGTTAGGGGGAATTAGTGCTGCTTTTATTATGCCTGGTGTTACGGCATATGTTGCAGATATTACCTCAGTTCAGGAACGACCAAAAGCGATGGGATATCTTTCTGCGGCTATTAGTACAGGGTTTATTATTGGGCCTGGAATTGGTGGTTTTATTGCAGAATACGGTATACGTGTACCCTTCTTTTTTGCGGCAGCCATTGCCTTTATCGCATGCGTTTCTTCTATATTTATTCTGAAAGAGCCGTTAACGGCGGAACAGCTAGCAGAAATTTCTGCTAATACGAAGCAAACAAACTTTATGAGCGATTTAAAAAAATCACTAAATCCGGTATACTTTATCGCATTTGTTATTGTGTTTGTACTTGCTTTTGGTTTATCGGCATATGAAACTGTTTTTAGTCTGTTTTCTGATCATAAATTTGGTTTCACACCGAAGGATATTGCCAGTATTATTACAATAAGCTCAATCTTTGGTGTTGTTGTACAGGTATTTCTATTTGGAAAGTTAGTAGATATACTTGGTGAAAAAGTCTTGATTCAAGTCTGTTTAATTACAGGTGCCATATTGGCGGTAGTATCCACCTTAATCTCTAATTTTTGGATAGTATTGGCTGTAACTTGTTTTATCTTTCTCGCATTCGATTTGCTTCGTCCGGCATTAACGACATTTTTATCAAAAGCAGCTGGAAAGGAGCAAGGGTTTGTTGCTGGAATGAACTCAACTTATACAAGCTTAGGTAATATCGTTGGACCGGCTATGGGGGGAATACTATTTGATGTAAATATCAACTATCCGTATCTTTTCTCTGCTTTCATTATGGCTATTGGCATCGGTATTACAGTCATGTGGAAAGAAAAACAAATGGTAGAAAGTTTAGCGGAAAAAACAAGTTAAAATCTTTATCGTAGTACGATAAAAAACAAAGGAGATCATATCTCCTTTGTTTTTTCATAGTTCGCTAGCTGACTCTGTTGGATGAATCCATAGTTTTGAAAAGTCTGTCCAGCCAAAAGAATCAATTGTTACGTTCTTTAGAGACGATGGGTATGTTTTCTTTTTTAAAACATGATAATTAAATAAGATAATATATTCCGTTTGAAGGAATCTTTCAATTTCGTACATAAGCTCATAACGCTTCTCTTTATTCTCTTCCAATAAGAATGAATCTAGTAAACAATCAATCTGCTTTTTGTAGTGAGGATGCATAAAGCGATTGATAAAACAGCTTTTACTTTTAAATACATTTAGAAAGGCGATTTCTAAATCAGAAGCAAATACTTCTCCCATTAAAATAATATCAGCGTGTTGATCAATAGAACGATCTGAGTAGTCTGAGACTGGAAAAGGATGAAGCTGTATTTGAATTCCTAAACTTTGACAGCGCTCTTTTAGCCAGAGGGCATCGTAAGCACTGTCTTTAAATGAAAAGAAATAGATGTGTATAGTTTCCCCTTGATATGTACTCTTTTGCAAGTATTCTTTTGCTTTATGTAAAGAATAGGATAGTTTTATTGTTGCTCGGCTTCGACTTGGAAAGAAGCTGGATGCAGGGATAGTCCGCATACCTTTTAAATCATGAATAATAGATTCAACATCATATAGTTCCCTCCAAGCTTTTCGAAAATAAATATTATGATGTGGACCAGGCTTTGTAAAGTTGAAAGCAGCATATATACACCCGGTTTCTTCTATTTGCACTTCGTATTCTTTTGTATGTTCAGTATTTGGTAGTTCATAATGTGTATGTCTTTGTGCATGTTCTGGAATACGCCAAAACTCAATACGATCAAGCAAAGCACGTTCTTTAAAATGATCCGTAAATGCTTCTAATATAACTTGATCTTCGTCATAACAATGTAACTTAAAAGCGCCCGTCCCGATATAATGATGATTTTGTATTTCTACATCATGCGGTAAAATGGCTAATTGCATCGAACTTACATAATGTAGAAAAAACAAGTTCGGCTTTTGCAAGTGAAAGCTGATTTGTAACGGTGATGGTGTTTCAATCTGTACAATCTCTTCTGTTAGCCAGGTATAGGGAGATTGAACACACCGTAGTCTTTCAAATGAAAATTGAACATCTTTAGAAGATAAAATTGTTCCATGATGAAACTGGATGCCTTTTCGTAAATAGAAGGTCCAGGTAAGTTGATCCTTACTAACCTCCCATGTATGTGCGAGGTGTGGCTCAATTTCTTCTGTGGCGTAGTTGTAATGAACTAATGTATCAAAAATTTGACTCAATGAGATGACTTTCTGTTGTGACAGCTGCAAAGGCTGGATCAAGTGGCAATATTTTTCTCGAACAAGGTATCTTTAATACGTCATACATATCGTTTAAAGGCTGGTATCCAAAGTGCTGCTGTAGTTTTTCTTCTAAGCCTTTTCGAAGGGAAAGTGGAAATGGTTGTTTTAAAAGAAGAAATACTTCTTTTAATTTATCTTGTTGTAAGAGAGATTCAGCATAGGGCATAACTACTTCTGAAATGGTATGGAGAAAGAGAATTTCACTTTTATTTCCTCGCCCTCGTCCTGGTGTCCACGTAATTAATTTGTCTTCCGTCATTTTTCTAAGTAAAATTTTCACGTTTTTTGTACTGCAATATAAAATATCGGCTAATTCTTGCAAGCTATTTTGCATGTATTGTTTTTCTGGATCATGCAATCGTAGTTGAATATAATAGTCCATCACTTTCATGTTTAAACGACTCCTTCTTATTAAAAGGGGAAATTCTTTAGAATATTCTAACCTTTTTCTTCCACTTTTTCAAAGTAAAATGAATACACATAAGGGGGAGGAAAAGAATGGGATTTTGGAGTATGCATCGCAATATAAAAATTAGGATTATAACTTCATTTTTAACACGCACTGTATCAACAATGATTTTCCCGTTTATGGCGATTTATTTTTCAGTAAAACTGGGTAGTGTCCTTGCAGGTGTTTTATTACTAATAAACGTAATGGCGGCACTCGTCATTGGGCTTTATGGCGGTTATATTGGAGATCGATTAGGACGAAAAAAGGTTATGATTATAGGGCAAGTGATACAAGTAGTTTCGATTGCTTGTATGGGAATCGTGAATTCAGATTATATAGATTCACCTTGGCTCACTTTCGTTTTTATGTTAACGCATAGTCTTGGTTCAGGGCTTATGAATCCGGCAACAGAGGCAATGCTAATTGATGTAAGTACACCTGAGAATCGAAAAATCATGTATAGTATCAATTATTGGGCAATCAACTTGTCTATTGCGATTGGAGCGATATTTGGGGGATTATTATTTGAACATTACCGTTTTCAACTATTTGTATTATTAACAGTAGTAGCGCTGCTGACGCTGTATTTAATTGCTGTATATATGGAAGAAGTATATGTCGCTCGGCCAATTATAAAAAAGAAGCATGTGCTAAAGGAAATGGTTGAAAGTTATAAAGTTGTTATGACAGACGGGGCATTTTTAATATTTTGTTTGGCAAGTATATGTACTTTATCGTTAGAATTTCAGCTTAATAATTATTTAGGTGTACGCTTGCAAAAGGAATTTGAAACAATTCAGTTTGCATTTGGAAATGATATTCGTTTTGATTTAACAGGTATCCGCATGCTAAGTTGGATTTCTGCAGAGAATACGATTTTGATTGTTTTATTTTCAGCTCTTGTTATTAAAATGATGAAGCGTTTTAATGATTTGAAAATATTATATGTAGGGTTGTTTATCTATACAATTGGATTCACTATACTTGGATCAAGTAATAGCTTGTGGATTTTATTAATAGCTGGTCTGTTTCAAACGGTTGGCGAGATGATGTATGTGCCAGTTCGTCAATCCATTATGGCTGATATGGTTCCGGATGATGCACGGAGCTCTTATATGGCTATCAATGGTATGGTATTTCAAGTGGCAAAAATGAATGGAGCATTAGGCGTTATGCTCGGTTCATTCATTGCACCATGGGGAATGAGTCTTGTTTATTTTTTGATTGGTGTAGGCAGTATTGTATTGTTTATGAAAGCGATCAGAAGGAATGAATATCGTGAAGAAAGCATAACTCATCTTGGATAGGATTATACAAAAAGCGGATCATTTTTTAGAATGATTCGCTTTTTATCCCGTAAAAGCCCGATTGGTTCAACTAACCATCAGTGGGGGATGAAGAACCCCCCCCACTGATGGAAGTTTCACTTTATATAGCCCCTTGCTTCTAAAAAGGATCAGTTTCCGCTAGGTCATTGTTAGCACTTGGATTTGTTAAAAGATTTTTCAGTTCACCTACTTCAGACAAAGCGACAAGGATATAGCCACTAATTAGCACAATGAGTCCAATGACTCTTAATGTTTGCAAGCTAATTTCTCTTTGGTTTTCCTCAGAGTGATTTGGGGGCGTTGAGGTTTGCTTGTTGTTCATAGTCGGGCTCCCATCTTTTATATATGTGATCAGCCAGTTTGTAACTTATGGATGATGAATAAAATGCAGCAAAAGTATAGTCATTTTCACTATATGAGAAATGCCTAAAAAAGTGATTAAAAATAGGGGTGTTCAGTTCATACTTATACGCCCATCTAAATTTTATTGCGTCAACAGCACCTCGCAAGTGTTTTCTATCACTTTCTCTTACAAATAGGTGTGAATCAATTGATTTATAGAATGTATAGTTCGTTACAATTGTTTCACCAAAGTAAACAGGAGTATCACAGTTTGGTGTCTCGCTAATTAAATAGGGGGAGGAGAGACCAATATATGTAAGATATTGTGGCTGCATTGCCAATGACCACCAGAACCATCCTAATTGAACGGCCACTATAAGTGTATTATCAGTAGTATATCCAAGCTTTATATATTTCTTACACCAGGACTTGTAGCAACCAGCCACTCTAGAAGGTCTATCTATTAAAATAGTTTGCGTTTGTACTTAGAATAAAATAGAATAGTTTATGCTTGTGTTCAGAATAAAAGGAAAAGGAGTATATTAAAAACTAATGGAGAAAAAAATTCAACAAGAGAAAGACACTTCAAAACCCATTTTTTATGATCCTAAAGGAAGAAGAAAAATAGCTTTTAGTTGGTTTCTATGTATCTCAATAGTTACCATGATTATCGTATTCTATTTTTTCTTTCGAAGTATTTTTTCAACACCAGAAATTCCAAATATGAACTCTTCTGTAAAGCAAGATACCAAACTTGTACCCATTAATCAAAAACTCAGCAACCAGCAGTTAAAGAAGGAAGAATTCAAATCTCCTAATACCGAAATATACGGAGATAAAAATTTGGAAAATTCAAGCAATACTAGTAAACAACCTAAAGAAGTTTATGGTTTTTATGTAAACTGGGATGAAAATAGTACTGCTTCTTTAAAAGAAAATATTAATTCATTAACCATGTTAGTACCAGAATGGTATCACTTAAAAGCAGACTTAACAATTAGTAGTGAGATTAAACCTGAGATTGTAAAGTTAGCAAAAAAAAATCATGTAAAAATTATGCCTTTGCTTACTAACTATACTCAAGAAGCTTCTGGTCCTGATAGTAAACTTATTCATAAGTTACTGAATGCTCCAGATAATGTACAGACAAAGTTTATTAATGATTTAGTAAAGCGAATTGAAGAGAATCAATTTGCAGGTATTAATATTGACTTTGAGTCAATACCTGAAGGCGATAGAGATAAATTAACAAATTTCATGAAAGAGCTTACCACGGTCTTTCACAAACATCATTTGCTCGTAACGCAAGATGTCCCTGCTAATGATAAAGCCTTTGATTATAGTGCATTAGCCAAAGCAATAGATCGTATGATTGTAATGATGTATGATGAGCACTATGGAGCAGGTACACCAGGACCAATTGCTTCAAATAAATGGTTTGAACATACGCTTAATAAACTAGACATTCCCTCTGAGAAACTTATAGTTGCTTTCGGTAACTATGGATATGATTGGGAAGTAAAGAGCAAAAAACCTGCGAAGTCTTTAACTTTCTCAGAAGTTATGACAATGGCTCATGATTCAAATATAAAAATTCAATGGGATAAGATCAGTGGAAACCCTTATTTTCGATATAAAAAAGGAGCGAAAGAACATACTGCTTGGTTCTTAGATGGTGTTACTCTTTATAATCAAGTAAAAATCGCAATGAACAACAATGCAAAAGGGTTTGCATTATGGAGACTAGGTGCGGAAGATCCTACTATATGGAAAGCTTTAAAAGATCCTATTGAGGTACAAAATAATCCTGATGCATTACATAAAATCGCTAGTTTAGATGAAGTAAATTATTCTGGGCAAGGCGAAATTTTACAGATTGAGAATGAAAGACAAAATGGCTTGAGAGATTTTAAAGTAGGCAAAGATGGTTATCTTACAGATGAAGTGTATCAATCACTACCATCTGCATATCAAGTGCAGCGCTACGGAAAACCAAAAGGAAAACAAGTAGTACTAACATTTGATGATGGACCAGATCCTAAATACACACCGAAAATTCTAGATATATTAAAAGAGTATAAAATAAAAGCAGCCTTTTTTGTACTTGGTGAAAACGCTCAACTAAATCCTAGTATTGTTAAAAGAATATACGATGAAGGGCATGAAATTGGCAATCATACCTTCAAGCATCCTAACGTAGCTGATACGTCTTTACTACGAACAAAAGTAGAACTGAATACAACTCAGCGCCTGATTCAGGAAATAACTGGACATTCTACGGTTTTATTTAGGCCACCATATGAAGCAGATGCTGACCCGGATTCATCAAATGAAATATTGCCTATTTTGCGTGCACAAAATATGAACTATACAATGGTGGCAGAAAAAGTTGATCCTGAGGACTGGGCGACGCCATCAACAAATGAATTGGTAAAGCGTGCTGTTAATCCCATTTATAAGGGGGAGGGAAATGTTATTCTTCTCCATGATGCAGGAGGGAATCGTACCCATACGGTAGAGGCGCTGCCAATGATTATTAAAGACCTTAAAAAGCATGGATATAGTTTTGTAACAATTTCAGATTTAATGGATAAAGAACGAGATGAAGTTATGCCTCCCGTTTCTTCTGAGGATAAGCAATATTTACTTTACAATAAAGCTGTTTTTTCAGGAGCGGGATATTCTAAGCATATATTAACAACTATTTTTTATATTGCTATTGGATTAGGTATTTTCCGATTCCTATTTTTAATTTATTTTGCATTCAAGCAAAAAAAGAAAACAAGATCTCGTTTATTTACTAATTCGTCTTATCAACCTTTCGTTAGTGTTGTGATAGCAGCATATAATGAAGAGAAGGTTATAACCAAGACGATTCGCTCAATTTTGGATAGTGATTATAGAGAGTTTGAAGTTATTGTTGTTGATGACGGATCGAAAGATGGTACGTCAAAAGTAATTCAAGAAGCATTCCATAAACATCCTAAAGTTCGTTTAATTCAAAAAGAAAACGGTGGAAAATCATCCGCAATGAATTTAGGATTTCAAAAATCACGAGGAGAAATCATTGTCACTTTAGATGCGGATACTATTATTGCGCAAGATGCTATTTCTCTAATGATTAGACACTTTGAAGATCATAATGTAGCGGCAGTTTCAGGCAATGTCAAAGTGGGAAATAGACGAAATTTGTTAACTACTTGGCAACATGTTGAATACATTACAGGATTTAATTTAGAGCGCAGAGCCTTTGACGAATTGAATTGTATCACGGTAGTTCCTGGAGCTATTGGAGCATGGCGTAAACAGAATGTAGTTGAATCTGGGTATTTAAGCGAAGATACACTTGCAGAAGATACGGATCTTACTATAACATTTTTACGTCAAGGGCATAGAATTGTATATGAAGAAAAAGCATATGCTTATACGGAGTCGCCTGAAGATGTGAAAAGTCTTATTAAACAGCGATATCGTTGGTCGTATGGTACACTCCAATGTCTTTGGAAACATCGAAAAGCATTGTTTAACCCAAAGCATAAAACATTAGGGTTTGTTGCATTACCTAATATGTGGTTGTTCCAATATGTCCTGCAATTCATTGCTCCTTTAGCAGATATATTAATGATTATGGGGATGTTTGGTAGTAATCCTCTAAAAGTTTTAGGATTTTATCTTGTATTCTTTGCAATGGATCTTCTCGCTTCTCTTTTTGCATTTAAATTAGAGAAAGAGAACCCTAAACCATTAGCATGGTTAATTTTACAACGCTTTATTTATCGTCAATTTATGACTTATGTTGTAATTAAATCTGTATTTTCATCTATTCGAGGGGTAGCGGTAGGATGGAATAAACTAAAGAGAATGGGGAGTGTTAAGCATTCCTCTGAACATAATGAGGCGTCATAAGAGAGCAGATAGTCTGCTCTCTTTTTTTACTAGTAGCATCTTATTTGAATAACAATAGTTATAAATGATGTGGAACGAAAAATGCAAGTGGTAGAAAAAGAGAGAAAGGGGAAAATATGCTTTCGTGAATGACCCTGAGGTAATATACCATTTTGTGCACTTACAAAAAGATATGGATGAGAAGAAAAAATAGAAAAGAGGATATAAAGAAGAGTTATGTATCTGAAATCCTATCATTTTGCCAATGTATGGTGTAGCATACAGAGGAATTTGAGATAAATGGGGAAGAGGTACAGCAAAATCCTCTTTATTAAAAACATTGAAGCCTTGGCACATTCGAAAATATAACAACTGATTAAAAGAAGTGAGGAATGGCTGGAATGAATCTAAATATACAGTTGCAGCACTTGCGAAGAAAACAGTATTAATTCGTTTTTTCTTAAATATTCGTATGCGTTTGGATATATATAGAATATTGTTCATGAGGAACTGCGGCGTGTACTAAAGGAGGGGGGAGTGATGGTTATAAAAAAGCAAAAGCGAGCATTACCTTATGGTAATTACTAAATTAAATATTGAACTTCATAATATATAAATGTATAATTATAACTATCTTCTTTTAAAAATTTTATTTGAAGAACACAAGCCGAAAAAGAGCTCATCTTCTAATGAGTTCTTTTTTTTGTTTATATAAAATAAAAATGAAGTAGATATTTTAGTGTGTCTATAGGTTCTATAAAAAATTTCATTCAATAAGTTGAAGATACATCCTCCTGGGTACATATCTTCTAGAATTAGTTTTGCTATTTAATGATTGTTTCATCAGTTATGTTATATAGATACTCTCTTTAATTTACTCATTTTATTTCTCCTAATTTATTTAATTGTCGAGAATATAAAAACAGAAAGTGTAGCTTCTTTAGCTATACTTTCTGTTTTTTTTTTTTTCAGAATACACAATCATTCATTTAAATTTCCGAAGAAGAAATTTGTTTTTTTGTTTTTGGTACGATAATAAATTTGATAAAAAATATGCTAACTATAATAGTTGAAAGAACAGGTAAAAACAGCTGTAGTGAAATGAATATAATAATCGAAAATACCGCTAGCTGAACGATTGTTAATGAAAATATAAGTGTGAGAAATTGACGTGCTCTTTCTTCAGATGAAATTGGATATAATGCTACAATATTATTTCTCAAAAAATATTTCCATAAAGAGCGTAATTGCATGGAGGTCATATATAAGAGACAACAAGTAATCGCACCTTTTACAAATACATTTGGCACGAAATATAAAATAAAAGAACCGATAATAGTCAATCGCATATATATACCAAAATAATCATTAGCACGTAGAAATGATAAAGTATTTAAATATAAAAAGGTAGCTCGTTTTTTATGTAATATGGGTTCCAGCCAATTTGTAAGCCATTTTCTTGGTTTCACTTGTTTTTTTAGCTGGGGAACATCTGTGAAAAAATTTACAAATTGGTAAAAGCGCATGTCTATTTTTTCTTCTTGCTCAATTACATATTCCCATTGGATTCGTTTTGTTGGTTGTTTTACCGTATAAACAAGTATAAAGATAAGAAATAATAACATGGCTCCTAATAGAACGACTGATATGGATTGAAAGAGCATGTAAAGAATGAGCGCATTACAAGTCAATCGAATGATAAACCAGATTTGGCCGTTATATTGATCACGCCATATCCAGCTTATGTATATATTCCATCCTTTAACGAGCATTATTATAAAAAAGATTGTACATAAAAAAGGAATGGTTGTATGTAGTGTTTGCATTGCTAATGGTACGATGATAAGAAACGTGAATAGCAATGGAAAAAGCTGAATGACATAATTGTATAGTAGAGATTGTTTAAAGTAAGAAGTCAATTTCTCTTCAAGTGCTAGTAAATACACAGCATCAGGTTTCTGGAGAAACGTACGAATTGGGCATCTAGTTATAACGATTGTAAGTACAATTGTGATTAGTAATAATGAGACTCCTTTAGAAGGAGATGTTTTCAGAAACTTGGCGTAATAATATGCGCAGGTGCATGAGACGAAGATGAAACTATATAATAGACCGCTAATCATGCGTGCAAAGTACATGATGACATTTTGAAGATGCTTTTGGAAACGAGTGCTCCATAGTGTTTCGATTGACATATTTTTTCACCTCTATCTTTTATTATAAGGGTTTCTTTCTTATACAAAAATAAAAACGAGCAAATTGCTTTAAGCAATTTGCTCGTTCTTATTTTTTTCATTTCGTTTCTTATCACGATTCATTAATGGATAGAAGGCAAAGCCGATTACAAATAAGCCGATTCCAAGAAGGAATGTTTTTATATCAGAGGAGCCAGTTTTAATGACCCACAGTGCATAGCACAGTGCAATGACTGCGACAGTACCATCCATAATTCTTGAACCCATTTCATTTTTATACGTTTCACCAGTTGCAACGAGTTTTAATTGGAAGATTGGTGAAACGAGATATGGGATTAAGTAAGCTAAGGTTGAGACAGTAATAACGAATGTATATGCCTCAGCAATTGTCCCTGATAACGTTGAGAAAAGGAAGACTTGTGACATAATGTTTGTCAGTCTTAGTGAATGAATCGGACTTCCTTTTTTGTTTGTTTTTGCAAAGAAGGAAGGGAAGAAACCTTCTTTTGCTGCTTGATATGGTACTTCTGAGCTTAATAAAATCCAGCCTAAGATAGAACCGAATAGGGAAGTAAGAGCAAGTAGCGCCATTAATTTCCCGCCGCCATGACCCATTGCAGCATTTAATGCATCAGCTAATGGACGTTCAGAAGTTTGTAGTTTATCCATATGAAGCACACCCATTGTTAAAATGGTAATTCCTAAATAAATAGCAACAGTTATTAATAAGCCAGCGACAGTTGCATGTTTTACCGTTTTTGGAGATTTAGCACGGTTTGATAAAAGAACGGCTGATTCAATACCGATAAATGCCCAAAGTGTTGTCAGGGCAGCTAAATTCACTTGTGAAAGCAGTCCGTGTGACACGCCTTCTTTATCAATCATTGGTGTGTACCATTGTCCAAATTTTGAAGCTTGAAATGCAAACAAAGTAACAACGATGAATAGAAGGAATCCAGTCACTTTCGTTGTTGTTGCTAAGAAGTTTAATTTCCCAGCTCCGTTTACACCGTTTGTTAAAATCATATGCGTTCCCCATAATAAGAAAGAACAGATGGAGAATGTAATAAGCTTTCCAACTTCCACATTGAAAGTCCCAATTGAAAATAAGAGACGTGTATCTTTCATAATCGGGAAGAAGAGAGATAAGTAACCTGCAAAAGATGTAATAATAGCAACATTACTTGCCCAGTTTGCGACCCAATAGCCCCAAACCATGCTGAATCCAGCCATTTTTTTCTTTTTTGGTGATGAAAATAAAGCATATGCATGACTTTGTGGTCCTGTTGTTAAATCAGGACGACGAATTGCTAAATTACCGAAAACAAGAGCTAGCATTAAAACCCCAAACCCTGTTGTTAACCAAGCTAAAGTGACACCGAGAGGGCTTGCTGTTTGTGCTAATGTACTTGGCACCATGAAAATACCAGCACCAACCATGTTGCCGACAACAAATGCTGTTAGTACCCAAAAGCCCCATTTTTTTTGTTGCATAAAAGAATACCTCCAAAGTTAGTATAACCAAGTCAAGCGAGGAGATATGTATGTCCTCCAAAAAGGAAGAAAGGTAAGCTTCATACAAAACAAAAAAAGCACGTGTAATTGTCGCTACGTGCTTTCTATCTTATAGGAAACCCACGACATACCTCTCGATAGCTCTCCACAAACAAAATGTTTGTGACAGTTCTGCACTTATTCAATACAGACCCAGCAAGAATGCATGGTGGACATTTCTTACTTCGGCAACCATTCCTTTTTCATTCGTTCATCGATGCCACTACATCTCCCGAAAGATACTCTTAATGACTGCAACCTCTACCTCACCGAGATACGAATGAGGATTTATGTATTAAATTAACATAATCAAGGGTAACAAATGTATTTTTATACGTCAATGGATATAGTAATAATCAGATTATAGCGAACAATTTGTCATTAAAAGTAGGGACGAGAATGTTGTTTGAGAAATAAAAAAGAAGCTAGATCTACAGCCGTAGACTAGCTTCTAAAATAAAATGTTAAATTAAGTTTAATACAGTTACTTTTTCACGTGTCATAGACTCAAGGCTCTTACGAATACCTTGTGCTCCCATACCAGAACCTTTTACACCGATGAATGGGAAGTGGTCAGGGCCACGTTCTGTACGTCCGTTAATTTGAACAGAACCAGTGTCAATTTTGTTAGCAATTGCAAATGCTTTGTTAATGTCTTTAGTGAAGACACTTGCTTGTAAGCCGAAATCTGATTTATTCGCAATTTCAATTGCTTGCTCATCAGAAGAAACGCGGATGATTGGAAGGATTGGGCCGAATGGCTCTTCCCAAGCAACTTTCATATCTTCTGTTACATTGTCAATTAATGTTGGGTAAATTAAGTTGCGCTCGCGTTTGTTACCAATCACGATTGTAGCGCCTTTTTCCACTGCATCGTCAACTAATCCTTGAACGAAATCAGCAGATTTATCGTCGATTAATGGAACGATTGTGCTGTCTTGTTCTGGAGAACCAACAGATAGTTCAGCTACTTGTTCTTTTAATAAGCTAACAAGCTCGTCCGCTACATTTTCATGTACAAGCACGCGCTTGATTGCAGTACAACGTTGACCTGAGTATGAGAATGCGCCGCTAACGATATGTTTTGCAGCTTCTTGTAAATCAGCATCTTCGCGTACGATACCAGGGTCTTTACCGCCAAGTTCTAATACAAGCGGAATCATAGCAGCTTTTTTCGCTAAGTGAGCACCTGTATTTGTACCACCTGTGAACGATACCATATTTACGCCAGGATGTTCTACTAAGTAGTCACCGATAACAGAACCGCGTCCTGTTGCTACGTTTACAAGTCCTTTTGGAAGACCTGCTTTATGAAGAGCTTCAACCATTTTAATACCGCTAATTGCGCCTTGTGTTGCTGGTTTAAAGATAACGGCGTTCCCCATAATAAGAGCTGGTGCAAGTTTTGCCGCAGATAAGTTTACAGGGTAGTTAAATGGTGCGATTGCTAAAATTACGCCACGTGGTGCACGTTGAACGATTGCAAGTTTAGATTTAGATCCACCAGGGAAGCTATCACCCATCATGCTTTCGCCATGCATATGAAGTGCTTCGTCTACAGTGTAGCGAATTAAGTCCGCTGTACGAACAACTTCTTTTTTCGCATCTTTATAACCTTTACCGACTTCTTTCATTACAACATCGGCAATTTCATCTTGCATATTTACGAGCTCATCAGCCCATTTATATAAATATTTTGCACGTTCTTGAAGAGAAGCTTCAGCCCATTCTTTTTGAGCTTCTTTTGCTGATGCAATTGCTTCGTCAACTTCTTCACGAGTAATCGCTTGTACTTGTCCAATTACTTCATGTAAATATGGTGATGGAATATCAATTGTTTGCCCAGAAGAGCTTTCTCTCCATTCACCGTTTAAATAAAATTTGTACGTATTGCTAGTTGTCATGATTTGTCCTCCTAAAATAGCAACTTGTAAGAGTGAGTATATGGTGATTGTAGGGGGTTTGAGAATATTTTTCAAACAAAATGTTTATGAAAACGATTTCTTGTGTGATTTTAATTTTGTATGCCCTTTCTGAAAGGGGTTTACTTTATTTTCAAGTGAAATATAGGGTTTATAAATAGTATTAATAGATAATTTTTTTCGAGTATGGGAAAGGGAGTATGTATTTTATCCCGCTATTTGCGGGCAGTAAGACCCCCACCTCAAGATTCAGAGGGAAACGAGGAAGATAGGTGGGGGATCAACTGCCCGTAAAAGCCCGATTGGTGCAGGCTGATAATCAGTGGGGATGAAGAAAACCCCCACTGATTAAAGTTTCACTTTATATTTCTTGTGATAAAAGTTTGTTTTGTAAAATAATGAAAAAAACAATTGACAGAAAAGTTCCTAAAGTTATAAAATTAAAAATGGAAAATAAATGAAGGAGGTGTGCGTAATGATTGTAATGGTAAATATGGCTGGCTTAGCTGGATTATATGATGGAAAACGTTCATATTATTACGCAACCCGTACGGAAAGATAGTGCTTTTTTGTTTTTGAAAAAGCGTACGTTGCGTATTTCGTAACGTACGCTTTTATGCGTTTTTGCGCATATCGTCAAGCGACGGTATGCGCTTTTTTGTCTCTATTTTGATTGTTTCCATACTTTGTATGGTTTCGATAAAACAAGATATGAAAGGGGAAGAGGTATGGTTAAACAGTATAGTTGGCGCGGTATAAAGATAGGGGCTTTTGATAGTGGATAACAGAAATAGAATGAAACAAGATTGAGAAGGGAGAGATTTCATTGTTTTCAGTATTACAAAAGTTAACATGGTTTTTTAAAGAACATTGGAAGAGATATAGTATCGCAATTGGAGCGCTTTTAATTGTAAATGTAATTGAAGTCATTCCTCCAAAAGTAATCGGATTAACAATTGATCATATAAAAATAGGATCTTTAACAAGTGAAGTAATTATGAAATATATTTGGATTTTATTTGGAGCGACAGTTGGTGGATATTTACTCACTTATGTATGGCAACACCAATTGTTTGGCGGGGCATTCGTGCTTGAAAAAACGATGCGTTCAAAATTTATGGGGCACTTGCTGAAAATGACACCGACCTTTTATCACAAAAATCGTACTGGTGATTTAATGGCGAGAGCGACAAATGATTTGAAGGCGATTGCTATGACTGCTGGTTTTGGGATTTTGACACTAGTGGATTCTAGTTTATATATGCTCACAATTGTTTTTATGATGGGTTTTTCAATTAGTTGGCAACTTACAATTGCGGCACTTCTTCCTTTGCCGATTATGGCATATGCGATGAATATATATGGAAAAAAGTTACATGAACGCTTTACGGTTGCTCAAGATGCTTTTGGAGATATGAACGATAAAGTACTTGAATCGATTGCTGGCGTGCGTGTTATCCGTGCATATGTACAGGAAAAAGCTGATGAAGAAAGATTTCATCAATTAGGAACAGATGTATATGAAAAAAATATGAAAGTAGCAAGAATTGATGCGTTGTTTCAGCCAACAGTCAAGATGCTAGTAGGTCTTAGTTATTTAATTGGTCTCGTATATGGAGCGTTTTTAGTATTCCAATCAAAGGTTACTCTTGGAGAACTTGTTTCCTTTAACGTTTACCTTGGAATGATGATTTGGCCGATGTTTGCGATTGGTGAATTAATCAATGTGATGCAGCGCGGAAATGCTTCGCTAGACCGTGTTAATGAAACATTAGCGTATGAGCCTGACGTGAAGAACGTGAAAAAGCCGAAGCGTGTACACGAACCAGAGTATATCGACTTTGATAAAGTTTCCTTTTCGTATCCGGCTTCATCAGATATGAATTTGAAAAATGTTTCTTTTTCATTAAAACAAGGAGAAACACTTGGCGTTGTTGGGAAAACAGGGAGTGGTAAAACGACCCTTGTTCGTCAACTTCTTCGTCAGTATCCACTTGGAGAAGGGGATATTACAGTGTCAGACGTTACGCTTGGTGCAATTTCGACTGAGAACGTACGAGGCTGGATTGGATATGTACCACAAGAGCATATTTTATTTTCAAAAACAGCAAGGGAAAATATTTTATTTGGAAACAGAGAAGCAAGCGAAGAGGAACTTGAAAAGGCTATTGAAATTGCAGCATTCAAAAAAGATTTAGAGTTCCTTCCAGAAGGGTTAGAGACACTTGTTGGAGAGAAAGGCGTTTCTTTATCTGGTGGGCAAAAACAGCGAATTTCGATTGCGCGAGCGGTTATTCAAAATCCAGAAATTTTAATTTTAGATGATTCATTATCAGCTGTAGATGCCAGGACGGAAGCGGCAATTATTGAAAATATACGAAGAGAAAGAAGCGGAAAAACAACAATTATAACAACGCACCGGTTATCAGCTGTGCAGCATGCGGATTGGATTCTCGTTATGGATAATGGTGAAATCATAGAAGAGGGAACACATGATAGGCTCGTTTCTAATGATGGCTGGTATAGAGAGCAGTTTGAAAGACAGCAGGGTGAAAATATAGAGGGTGAGGTGAAAATATGAGCGTTTCAAAGCGGTTATTTAGGTACGCCATGAAAGTAAAGGGAACCATTTTTGCGGCACTTGCAATGTTATTTATTTTCGTTATTGCCGAGCTTGCAGGGCCATTTGTGGCAAAGACAATGATTGATGATCATATTGTTGGGATTGAGAAGCCTTGGTATGAAACGGAGCAAGGTGAGGATGCCGTATTATATAACGGAGCTTGGTATAAGCGAAGCGACCGTTTTGAAAAAGGAGAACAAAAAGGAAAAGAAGTTCGTATTATACAAGTTGGTTTCACTTATTATTTTGTACCTAACAAAATTGCAGCCGAGGGAACACGTTCTGTAAAGGGGGATATTATTACAGTTCAAAGCGGGAAAGCAACGCAAGTGTATAAAGCAAAAATGTTAACAACTAAAGAAGTGTATTCGTTTTATGAACCTGAGATGAAACGATTACTTTTACTTGGCGGAGGATATTTTGCACTATTGTTAGTCGTATCTTTGTTTGCATACGGTAAACAGTTTTTCTTACAGAAAGCATCTAATAAAATCATTCAAATTATGCGTGAAGATGTCTTTTCTCATATTCAAACATTACCGATTCGTTACTTCGACCATTTACCAGCAGGGAAAATTGTATCGCGTGTAACGAATGATACGGAGGCAATTCGTGAGTTATATGTGACAGTTTTAGCGACATTTGTTTCTAGTTTTATTTATATTATTGGAATCTTTATTGCGTTATTTTTACTTGATATTAAATTAGCGCTTCTCTGTTTAATTATCATCCCAATTTTAATTGTTTGGGCTGTTGTATATAGAAAATATGCCTCTGTCTACAATCATAAGATGCGCTCTCGATTATCAGATATTAATGGAACAGTGAATGAATCCATTCAAGGAATGCCTATCATTCAGGCATTTCGTCAAGAGCGTACAACGAAGAAAGAATTTGAAGAATTAAATGAAGATTACTTTAAGTACCAAAATAAAATTTTAAATTTAAATGCAGCAACATCCCATAATTTAGTAGGTGTCTTGCGCAACATTGCCTTTACGGGGGTTATTTGGTATTTTGGCGGCGCCTCTTTGAGCGCTACTGGAATTATTTCTTTAGGGATACTGTATGCATTTGTCGATTATTTAACAAGGCTCTTCTCGCCAATTACAAATATGGTAAATCAGCTTGCAAATTTAGAGCAAGCGCGAGTTGCATCAGAACGTGTATTTGAACTGTTAGATGAAAAGGGAGAAGTACTCGAGGAAGATCGCATTCCACGTCTTAATGGAAATGTTCGGTTTGATAATGTTTCATTTTCTTATAATGGAAAAGATGAAGTGTTAAAACATATTTCTTTCGAGGCAAAAAAAGGAGAAACGGTTGCTCTCGTTGGTCATACTGGATCCGGAAAAAGTTCCATTATGAATGTACTCTTCCAATTTTATGAGTTTCAAAAAGGAAAACTTACAATTGATGGGCATGACGTAAAAACTATACCAAAGCAAGCACTCCGTGAACATATGGGGATTGTACTGCAAGATCCATTTCTATTTAGTGGAACAGTTGCATCAAATGTGAGTTTAGAGAATCCAAATATTTCAAAAGCTCGAATTATAAAAGCACTGCATGATGTGGGAGCAGAGAGATTTGCGAACAATATAGATGAAGAGATTACGGAAAAAGGAAGCACGCTTTCAACAGGGGAGCGTCAACTTATATCATTTGCTCGTGCATTAGCGTTTGATCCGGCCATTTTAGTTTTAGATGAAGCGACCTCAAGTATTGATACGGAAACGGAAGCAATGATTCAGGGGGCTCTAGAAGTTGTTAAAAAAGGAAGAACAACATTTATTATTGCGCATCGCCTTTCAACAATTAAGAGTGCAGATCAAATTATTGTACTGGATCGGGGCACTATTCTTGAAAAGGGCTCTCACGATGAATTAATGCAAAAAAAGGGTCGTTATTATGAAATGTATAAAACACAAATAGAAGGAAGTCAAAGTGCGTAATTTTCACGAAATGTTCAGAAAATTTTAAAGCAATGTTTACAAATAGGACCGTCCATCTCTCTATCCATGTGATATTTTGGAGTAAAGGAGGAGATAGGGATGGAAGAATTATCAGTTACCTTTAACATTGCTTTCTTTTTATTATTGTGCGGGATGATCGGGTATTGTGTATTAGAATCTTGAAAGGACTTGCTTCAGTAGCAAGTCCTTTTTTGTATAGCAAAATCCATGTTGATTTTCCCACATATAAGTCCTTGTTATGAAAAGAAAAGCAGTTCTCCACTTGTTTTCTCCTTTTGTTTTCACAGGGCATGAGGCAGAAAAAGACCCTGACCGGACGCTCTCTCCCACCCAAAAAGGAAGTTTTTTTTGTTTTACCTTTTCCTCTATAAATGCTATATTTAAACATGTTACTTATTTTTTGTATGTATCGGTTTTGTATCATTTTGTTTGATTATGAAGAAAAAGGATACACTAATGACGAACATTTTCATTGAAAAATTGTTCAAGATTGCATACAATCAATATAGTTCTTAAATTCCTATCAGAATACTTGGAGGATTAACGTTATGAAAAAATTATTTTCAGTGCTTGCAGTAGCTACACTAGCAGTCGGTATTGTAGCGGGCTGTGGCAAAGAAGAGAAAAAAGATACAGCTAGTCAAGATGCATTACAACAAATTAAGAAGAACGGTGAAATCGTTGTCGGTACAGAAGGTACATATCCACCGTTTACATTCCACGACGGAAGTGGAAAATTAACTGGGTTTGACGTTGAGTTAGCAGAAGAAGTTGCAAAACGTTTAGGTGTAAAACCAGTATTTAAAGAAACGCAATGGGACAGCTTACTTGCTGGACTTGATGCAAAACGATTTGATATGGTTGCAAATGAAGTCGGAATTCGTGAAGATCGTCAAAAGAAATATGATTTCTCTAAACCGTATATTTCTTCTTCAGCAGCACTTGTCGTTGCAAAGGACAAAGATAAGCCAGCTTCATTTACTGATGTAAAAGGATTAAAAGCAGCGCAGTCTCTAACGAGTAACTATGCTGACCTTGCAAAGAAAAATGGCGCAGAAATCCAAGGTGTAGAAGGCTTTAGTCAAGCAGTAGAACTACTTAATACGGGACGCGTTGATTTCACAATCAATGATAAATTATCAGTGTTAAACTATTTACAAACGAAAAAAGATGTAAATATTAAAATTGCAGCAACAGAAAAAGAAGCATCACAAAGTGGGTTCTTATTCCGTAAAGGTAGCGATAAATTAGTACAAGAAGTAGATAAAGCGTTAGAAGATATGAAGAAAGATGGTACGTACGACAAAATAACGAAAAAATGGTTTGGTGAAGATGTATCTAAGTAGTGTATTGATTTCAGATCGATTATCTACATGGATAGATATCATGCAAGCATCCTTCATGCCTATGCTGGAGGGTGCTCTTTTCAAGACAATTCCATTAACACTAATCACATTTGTGATTGGTCTCATATTAGCGACTTTGACGGCGCTTGCGCGTATTTCAGGTAGTCGCCTTCTGCAATGGATTGCTCGTATCTATGTATCTATTATTCGCGGAACACCACTTCTTGTACAATTATTTATTATTTTCTATGGGCTTCCAACTTTAAAAATTGAGATTGACCCATATACAGCAGCTATTATTGGTTTTTCATTAAATGTTGGTGCATATGCATCTGAAATTATTCGTGCTTCTATTTTGTCTATTCCGAAAGGACAATGGGAAGCTGCGTATACAATTGGGATGACATATCCACAAGCACTAAAACGCATTATTTTACCGCAAGCAACACGTGTATCGATTCCGCCGCTTTCGAATACATTTATTAGTTTAGTGAAGGATACTTCATTAGCATCGTTAATTTTAGTAACAGAAATGTTCCGAAAAGCACAGGAAATCGCAGCAATGAATTATGAATTTTTAATCGTTTATTTTGAAGCAGGTCTTATTTATTGGGTGATTTGTTTCTTACTATCTATCGTGCAACAAATATTAGAAAAACGTTCAGAACGTTATACTTTAAAATAATCCTTTTACAAAAGGAGTTTTTGTTTTTATGATTTCAATTCAACACTTACAAAAGAGTTTCGGTGATAACACTGTACTTAAGCATATCGATTTATCAGTAGAAAAAGGTGAGGTTGTTGTAATTATTGGACCGTCTGGCTCTGGTAAGACAACACTTTTACGTTGCTTAAATGTATTAGAAACACCAGATGCCGGTATCGTCCGCATTGGTGATAAAGAGCTGGATTTCTCTAAAAAAATAACGAAGAATGATATTGTAACGCTTCGTACACAAACGGGTATGGTGTTCCAGCATCATAATTTATTCCCGCACTTAACAGCGATTCAAAATGTAATGGAAGGGCTTGTTACAGTGAAAAAGATGGGGAAAGAAGACGCGAAGAAAAAAGCGACGTATTTCCTTGAAAAAGTTGGACTTGGTGACAAGATGAATTTATATCCATTCCAACTATCAGGCGGACAGCAGCAGCGCGTTGGAATTGCTCGTGCGCTTGCGATGGAACCAGGGGTTCTATTATTTGATGAACCAACGTCAGCGTTAGATCCAGAACTTGTGCAAGAGGTCCTAAAAGTCATGAAAGAACTTGCAAAAGAAGGAATGACAATGGTGATTGTAACGCATGAAATGCGCTTTGCTCATCAAATTGCGAATCGTGTTATCTTTATGGATGGCGGTGTTGTTGTAGAACAAGGGACACCAGAAGATGTATTTACAAATCCGAAAGAAGAACGAACAAAGAAATTCTTGCAAATGCTTCAATAGTAAGAAAGGTCTCAGGGCGAATGCCCTGAGACCTTTTTTGCCATATATATTTATTTTTGGAATCCGCCAAGGCTTTGCTCAGCCATTGCTACTAAACGTTTTGTGATTTCGCCACCAACAGAACCGTTTGCACGAGCTGTAGAATCTGCTCCTAATTGTACACCAAATTCTTGAGCGATTTCATATTTCATTTGATCGATTGCAGCTGTTGCGCCTGGTACTACTAATGGATTTGAAGAATTTTGGTTTGCCATAGGAATATATCCTCCTTAGAGTATAAAAAATTTTTGGTTGGATTAGCTGGAGTTGAACCAGATGATCGCCCCGTTTGGCGCCAATCCATCGTTTGAGGTGAATGTACTCATAGTATGGATGTTACGTAGAAAGATATGCGGGTTAATGGTTTGTAAATTTTGTAAATGATTCGGTGTGAAGAGTATGAAATAAACAAGTGAGTAAACGTTGTATTTTTCTAAAAGAAGGCTACACTAATTGTAAATATGAAACCTCTATAATTGGAGGAGTGAATTATATTTGGAGGAGTTTATATGGCGATATGTCCGCTTTGTAATGCATTGGAAGCTCAAACATATTCTTGTCCAACTTGTACAAATGTACTCCAAGATTATGGGAAAGTTGTGGATTATACAGATGCTTATAGCGCATACATGGATCAAGATTTATTAATAGAAGTAGACGGTTTAACAGGGGAGAATTCTCAGCAATATTGTGTTCATGTTTTCTATTGCGGGGCGTGTGGTACACAAACTGAACTAACAGTGAAACTAGTGTAATACAGTGAAACTTCCACCTATCATAAGGCGGAAGTTTCATCTTCTCGTAATCGCTGTTTCGGGCGTGGGGGAGAGTGTTCTGTTAAATGGATGGCATATTCGTAAAATAACTGCCTCGTCAGCTCACTATGTTCTTGTAATTTCTCGGATTGAAAGACAGTTCTTCCAGGTTTGGAATTGGCTTCAAATAGCCAAACCTTCCCATCTTTATCTAAACCTAAATCAAAACCAATCTCTCCAATATTTCCTTCCATGCACTGATCTAAAGTAGAACTTATTTGCAAGGCTGCATCTGTTAATTTATTCATGATTCGAACACGCTCCGTCGCATCAGGAAAGATATCTTGGAGTAGTTTTACTTCTCCACCGCTATTTATATGCGTTGTCATACTGCCTTTTCCAGCGATTTTCGCAACGATGGCACTAACTCTCCAATTACCAAAACGATTTTTATTTGTATGAATTCGAAAGTCTACCGGCTGCCCACCTATACGTAATAAAACAATTCCTTGCTGGACAATAAATTGTTTTAAATCATGTCCTTGCATAACGTGATTGATCAGTGTTTCTAAAGAGTGATACTTTCGTAATTTGTTTTGTCCCCCTTCTCGGTAACGGCAATAATAACAGCTTTCTGTAGTCGAATAAAAAATTTGATAAATATTTTTTCCAAAACTACCATGCACAGGTTTCATATAAACGTGTTTGTGTGATGATAAGAAATGCTCTACTTGCTCGAAGTGCCGAAATGTTTCTGTTTGAGGTAACAGAGAAGCGACTGTTTTTTTATCTATAAGAATCTGGTGTATATTCCATTTATCGAAAAACCCTGGATTGAACCATGGGATGGCGTACTTTGTTTGTAATTGTTTTTTTGCTCGAATGATAGGTTTATACATCTCTGCTTGCCGATTAGGTAACCGATCGTAAATAACGTTTGGAAAAGGAACTTTACATTGTATCCAGCTTTCCTCTTTGAAAAAGTATCCATTAATCGTTTCTTCATCCCAGTTTATATGTTGTGCACCAAATAAGAAAACGAATGGATGTAAAGAGTGAGGTGGGGTCAGTAACTCCTTGAAACTGATAGAACGATTGCCAATGGGATGAGAAGTGGATTCCGTAAAACCGGTTGTGAAAATACCAATCAATGGTCCAAAGATAAGTGTTTGATTTTGAATGAAAGCTTGCATGGCGTTTGAAGGCGGAAGCAAGAGTTCTTCTGCGATCTGCTTGCCTATTATAATTTCGTGAGCATAAGTATAATGAATTTCAATATTTTCACATGTCGTATGTCGTGTACCGAAGGAAAGAAATGTAAAGGGAGAAGTACTAGAAAATATATAGGGCAATGTTAGCGACCTTGGGTGATCAATAGAAATTTGTAATGTGTAAATATGATCTTTCAATATAGTAGTCACTCCTTTTTCAGTTACGGTATAAATCGATTCAACCGTAATGGGCCGTGGGAAGCTTCTTCGGCCAGTGAATAATCATGCTGTTTTCACATTAGCATGTATAATCCCAAGTGCTCTATTTTATCCATTATGTAAAAAGAGAAAAGGGGACTGCTCAATCGTTTTTTATTCCTATTTTAAAATTTTATGATAATGGATTAGTTACTTGTGAAAATGGATCAGAGCAATTTCATTATATACATTGCAAACATGCTTCCATATCATTATACTGTTGTCCGTATAACGATATTCTATTTTTGGATGATCAATGTTTTAGGACGGAGTTTCATCCCGCTATATACATACAAATTGAAAAAGCTTTCTTTTTGGATGTGAGAGAGAATCCGGTCATGCATAGAAGCGGTCAGGGCCTTTTTTCGCCCCATGCCAAGTGAAAACAGAGGGAGCAAGCGAGTGGAGGTCCTCTTTTGTTTTTCATAGCAGTGACTGATGTGTGGAAAGATCGAAATGGATTTATCCCGCTATTCGCGGGCAGTAAGCCCCCCGCTGATTAAAGTTTCACTTTATATACATTGATAAATAAAGTGAAATTTCTTCACATCTTGAGCATAGTTTGATATTGTAAGAAGGTGCGTATCAAAAGATACTCAAAGGGCGAGGACAGTAGACCAAGCCCGCTAAAGGAGGAAAAATAAAATGACAAAAAACATTCATGATGTTGCATATGAATTACAAAAAGCAATTGCAGAAAATACAGATTTCCAAGCTTTAAAAGCTAGTTATGCAGAAGTTCAAGGAGATGCAGCATCAAAAGAACTATTTGATCAGTTCCGTACAATGCAATTAGGTTTACAACAAAAAATGATGCAAGGCCAAGAAATTACAGAAGAAGATAACCAAAAAGCACAAGAAGTTGTAGCACTTATTCAACAAGATTCAAAAATCGTAAAGTTAATGGAAGCAGAGCAACGTTTAAATGTTGTAATCGGCGATATTAACAAAATTATTATGAAGCCGCTTGAAGAGTTATATAGTGCATATCAAGCTTAATCTAAAAAGACGTTTCCTGAACTAGTGGGAAGCGTCTTTTTTCTATGGAATTCATCAGTACTTTGGCGGAATCTTCTGTTCTTAATTAATTGGAGAAATTAAAGCTATATAGGAAATAAGGTAGAGGAATGTGCCTGAAAAATATGTGATAAGGATGGAAAAATTCGCAATAAATATTATTTTAATATAATAGAATGAATGTAAAGGTTTTCATCGTTTATTGTCAAAATAATGTCGAATTCATATTGTTGGAAAAGTAATACATTTATAATATAATAATCAACAGGACATATTACACTAAGTTAATTAACTAGGTGTAATATGTTGTGTAGTTTACATAAAAAGCTTTATTGTACACGATTTTGACATAAAGGGATGATTAGTTTGAGTACAGAAGTAAAAGCCAACAACGTGAAAACAACAACAAAAGGAGCCGATCTTGTTGTCGATTGTTTAATCCAGCAAGGAGTTACACATGTTTTCGGTATTCCGGGTGCAAAAATTGACTCTGTATTTGATGTGTTGCAAGAACGAGGACCAGAGTTAATCGTTTGTCGCCATGAACAAAACGCAGCATTTATGGCAGCGGCTGTTGGAAGATTGACAGGGAAACCAGGTGTATGTCTTGTTACATCAGGGCCAGGAACATCAAATTTAGCGACAGGTCTTGTTACTGCTACTGCAGAGAGTGATCCCGTTGTTGCTTTGGCAGGTGCAGTACCACGTACAGATCGTTTAAAACGTACGCATCAATCCATGGATAATGCTGCACTATTCGAACCAATCACAAAATATAGCGTAGAAGTAGAGCATCCTGATAATGTGCCAGAAGCACTTACAAATGCATTTCGTAGTGCAACTTCTACTCATCCGGGAGCAACGCTTGTTAGTCTTCCACAAGATGTTATGACTGCTGAAACGACAGTATCATCTATTGGTGCGCTTTCTAAGCCACAACTTGGTATCGCTCCCATACATAAAATTGAAGCAGTTGTAGAACAAATTAAATCTGCAAAATTACCAGTCATTTTACTTGGTATGAGAGCGAGCACAAATGAAGTAACAAATGCGGTTCGTAAGTTAATTGCTGATACACAATTGCCGGTTGTTGAAACGTACCAAGCGGCTGGAGCGATTTCACGTGAATTAGAAGATCATTTCTTTGGACGCGTTGGATTATTCCGCAATCAACCAGGTGATATTTTACTAGAAGAAGCGGATCTTGTTTTATCTATTGGTTATGATCCAATTGAGTATGATCCGAAGTTTTGGAATAAATTAGGCGACAGAACAATTATTCATCTTGACGATCATCAAGCTGATATTGACCATGACTATCAACCAAATTGCGAATTAATTGGTGATATTGCATTAACTGTAGATAGCATTGCAGAGCAATTACCAAGACTTATCTTGTCAACAAAATCAGAAGCTATTTTAGATCAATTGCGTGCGAAATTGTTAGAGCAAGCTGAAGTGCGGGCTTGTGATTCACAAGGACTTACACATCCATTACAAGTGATTCGTACACTTCGTTCATTAATTGATGATGAAACAACGGTTGCATGTGATATCGGTTCACATTACATTTGGATGGCGAGATGCTTCCGCTCTTATGAACCACGTCGATTACTATTTAGTAACGGTATGCAAACATTAGGTGTCGCACTTCCTTGGGCAATTGCAGCGACATTGGTTGAACCAGGTAAAAAAGTTGTTTCTGTTTCTGGAGATGGCGGTTTCTTATTCTCTGCAATGGAGCTAGAAACAGCAGTACGTCTTAAGTCCCCAGTTGTTCATCTTGTTTGGAGAGATGGTACATATGATATGGTTGCGTTCCAACAAATGATGAAATATGGCAGAACATCAGCGACAGAATTTGGTGATGTTGATATTGTGAAGTATGCAGAAAGCTTCGGTGCTACTGGACTTCGCGTAAATGCACCAGAGGAGCTAGAAAGTGTATTACAGGAAGCAATGAAAGTAGAAGGTCCTGTAGTTGTAGATATTCCAATTGATTACCGCGATAATATTAAATTAAGTGAAAAATTACTACCAAACCAATTGAACTAATGGTAAAGGAGTAGAATAGATATGAGTATTGCGCAATTATTAGATATTGATGCAAAAAAAACGAAAACGAATAATGAAGTATATCAAACATCGACAATGCTTGCTTTATTAGATGGTATATATGATGGAATCATTAATTTTGAACAATTAAAAAACCACGGTGATTTTGGCATCGGTACGTTTGATCAATTAGATGGTGAAATGATTGCTTTTGATGGAGAGTTTTATCATTTACGTTCCGATGGTTCGGCAGAAATGGTAGAGCCAGAAGAAACAACGCCATTTTCAACTGTAACATTTTTTGAAAAAGAAATGAGCTATACAATTGATCGTCCAATGAATCGTGAAGAAGTAGAAGCGTTATTACACGAATTAATGCCAAGTAAAAATTTATTTTATGGTATTCGCATGGATGGAACATTCCGTGAAGTAAGAACGAGAACTGTTCCACGTCAAGAAAAGCCGTATACACCGCTTGTAGAAGTGACAAAATCACAGCCGATTTTTTCTTTCTCAAATACAAAAGGAACAATGGCAGGATTTTGGACACCAGACTATGCGCAAGGAATTGGAGTAGCGGGTTATCATTTGCATTATATTGATGATGAGCGAAGCGGGGGCGGACATGTTTTTGATTTCACCGTCCAAAACTGTACAATTCAAATTTGTCAAAAAGCGCATTTACATTTAGCTCTCCCAGAGACAGCTGATTTTATGGCAGCTGATTTATCGAGAGAAAACCTTGAAAATGATATTGCGACCGCGGAAGGTGCAGAGTAAAAAAGAAGCCAAATTGGCTTCTTTTTTACTTAGAAACGAATGGGTGTTTTTTGAAATAAAAACGCCAAGGATAATCCACAGCTTCTTCTGCATAGTCAATATTAATGCGAGGACCAGCAGTAATATCATATTGAGAGGATAGGTGTTCTTCCTCAGGAACTAATTCAATATAGAGTTCATCACCTTGCAAAGATAGCCCCCGTTCCTCTAAAGTAATGCCGAGCGCACGACATAGCTTTCCAGGTCCATTTGTTAAGTTCTTATATTGCGTTTTTGTAATGTCAGTTTTATCATAACGTGCTATTTTCATTTCTTCTATTCCATCGACTGGCTCTAGTGCGCGGATGAGAACGCCTTGGGGGATGCCAACTGGAGCAGTGATGACATTAAAACAATGATACATACCATAAATAAGATACACATAAGCATGCCCAGGCGCACCAAACATAATTTCTGTTCGTTCGGTTCGCCTCCCGCCATAGCTATGGGCCGCTTTATCATCTGGTCCCTTATATGCTTCTACTTCTACAATGAATCCGCTCCGTTTTACTCCATTTACTATATGTACAAGTTTATGACCAAGTAAATGTCTAGCGACTTCTAATGTATCGCCTTCATAAAAAGAAGGAGGTGCTTTCATATTGGTAGCTCCTTTACTGCTGATATATGTATATATTAAACCAAATTTGTGGTAAGGATTCTAACTCGTTCTAATTAATAAATTTATTTCATAAATTATGGATAGAGTAAAAGCAGCTAAGAGGAGGGAAAACGACATGATTTATCGCTTGTTGGCTCTTAATATAGATGGGACACTCCTGCAGAAAAATGGGAAGATATCAAAAGGAACACGAGAAGCTATTGATTTTGTGAAACGAAAAGGTGTATATATTACGCTGTTTACAAGTCGGCACTTTCAATCAGCTCATAAAATAGCAAAGTCATTAAAACTAGATTCCATATTAGTTACGCATAGCGGTGCTTTTATTTCTGCGTCATTAGATAAACCACTCGTTCAAAAACGATTATCAGAAGAGAAAACGTTTAATATCGTGCAAGTACTTGAACATTTTGAATGTAATATCCGTATTTCACATGAACGCTTTTCTATTGGTAACCGTGAGCAAAATACACCAAATTTAATTGCGCGCACTGTATTATCAAGTACGGATCCATTATTTTATCCTGTTCAATTTGTAGATTCATTAGGTGACGCACTTCGTGATCAGCCTGTTGCAGCTCCGAAAATTGATGTTGTCTTTGCGAGTAGAGGAGAAAGAGAACGCGCGCTTAAAACGTTGAGAAAAGCGTTTAAAAATGTCGAGTATATAGAATCCGATGGGGGAAGGGCAGAAATTCTTCCGCAACATGTATCGAAACTAAGAGGATTGCAATTATTAGGAGAACACCTTGGAATAGAATTGAATGAAATGGTGGCGATTGGAGATAGTTTGGAAGATTTAGATGTCATTACGAGTGTTGGATTAGGAGTTGCGATGGGAGATGCACCTATTCCATTGAAGCAAGCGGCAGATTGGATTACTCGTTCTAATAGTGAAAACGGAGTCGAGTATATGATTAAAGAACATTTTCGAAAGCAATTCCCACTTCCATTTCTAAAAAATCATTCGCAGGTTCATAAACGATGACGCATTAATGAAGAAACGTAGCTTTTAAGCTACGTTTCTTCATTTTTTAATCAGTTATTTGTTGGAAAAAGGAAATTTTGAAGATTAGTAATCCGAAAATATTTTGTGAATAATTATATTTTTTGATATTTTTGGATGTATGTAAATTGTGTATTAAATCTATACAATTCACTTGAATGTTTAAGTATAGTGTTGTAGAGTGGAGGATGTTACTACTATTTACCATCAGTTGAAGATTATTTACGGTATCTTTCTAAGGCCTCACCCAATAAAAAATTGTCCTGTATACTCCCTATTTATTCTATGTTTTCAAAATGAATTGCTCTGTTTATTGTATAGACATATAGAAGTATGAATTCTTCTAGTCTTTAAGTGGATATTTTAGATTAATAGTCGAAATGTAAAAAATGAAGTTTTATAAGAAATGTTTTTTATCTGTAAGCAAAATTGTGAAGAGGGGGAATGAGTGTTTAGTGAAAGCATTCAAACAAAAAATCAAGAAAATAAGTCTTAGTGTTATAGCGTTATTACTTGTATGTACGAACTTTTTAATCCACTTATCAAGTAAAGCAGAAGCAGCTGTGGCAGAGTTAAAAGGTTTAGGAGATGCTTCCTATTACAATGCAATCATTTTTGGAGATCATAGTGCGACGAGTGCTGATATCGAAGGAGCAATGGCAGTTCAAGGGAATATGAATGCATCAAGCTACACAGTTGCAGCAGCTGCAACTGGGGCACCTAACTTAGCGGGGGCAAAATGGACTGATGAGGGATATCCATCCTTATTGCTAGGAGGTCAATTTACGAAAGCCGGCGAGGGTCAAGTCATTATACAAGATGGTACAGTGGTAATGACACAAGAAGGTGATTCAACTGGTGCGTTAAAATCATCATATGACCGTATTTCTTATAAAGAAAAGTCTGAGATTGATGCGAAATTTAAAGAGTTCCGAAAAGATACTAATCGTGTAATTGAAGACGCGAGTCAGTTTCATACAAATAATCCAAAACCTAATATGAGTTTTGGTATTGGTGAAGATGTAAATAACCCTAACATTTATGTTTCTTCAGGATTAACAGGACAATCAACATTAAATGTGAGAGATGTTTTTCTTCCAAATGTAGATAACAAAGATTTTATTGTTATTTATTCAGATGCAACAGAAGTAGATTTTAGAACGGGTGCAATTTTGTATGATACAAATAATACTGGAATGGCAACGGAATTAATTAATACTTCTCAAGCGTATGATCCTAATTCGCACTTTACTGAATTGGCTAGTAAAGTAATGTGGGTTTTCCCAAATGCTACGAAAATTTCAACTAAAGGATACGGAATCGTTGGAAGTGTATTTGCTCCTAATGCGGTAGTAGAAACACACGGCGGATCTATTAACGGACAAGCTTTCCTTGGGGGCTTACACCAAAGAGGCGGATTTGAAGTTCATAATTTCAAATTTAACTGGTCAAAATGGAAAAAACCAGTAGTTGAAAAAGGGCATTTGAAAATTAAAAAAGTTGATGAGAGCGATAATAATATTGTTCTGAAAGGTGCAACATTTGATGTTGTAAATAAAGACAATGAAGTTGTAGCCACTGTTACGACAGATGACAATGGTATAGCAGAGGTTAAAGACTTACCGCTTGGTGATTACGTTGTAAAAGAAACGAATGCACCTGAAGGATATGTGAAAAGTGATACACCTGTAAAAGTAACGATTGATAGTACAAAAGTAGTTGAAATTGTTATGGGAAATACGAAAAAAGTAGAAAATGGCCAATTTAAATTACTTAAAAAAGATAGTGAATCAGGTCAACTTCTAGCAGGTGCCAAATTTAATGTGTACGATAAAGCTGGAAATGTTGTTGATACAATCACTACAAATGAAAAAGGTGAAGCCTTATCAAAACAACTTCCAGTTGGAACATATACATTAAAAGAAATTGAAGCACCGAAAGGTTATGAACTATCAACTGAATCTATTCGTGTTGATGTGGTATCCAATCAGATCGTTACGGTAGAAGCATTGAATAAAAAAATCAATGAAAAAGTCACAGGTCAGTTTGAAATCGTCAAAGTAGACGCAAACGATGAAACGAAAGTATTATCAGATGCAGAATTTGAAGTATATAAAGATGGTAAGAAAGTAGAGACGTTAAAAACTGACAAAACAGGTAAAGTAATCTCTGCGAAATTAGAACCAGGCACATACACGTTAAAAGAAACAAAAGCTCCAGAAGGCTATAAACTATCTGGAAATGAAATCGAAGTAGTAGTTAAGGCGAATGAAGTTGTTCAAGTAAAAGTAGAAAATGCGAAAGAACTCGGAAGCTTACAAGTCATCAAAAAGGATGCAGAAAGCGGAAAAGTACTAGCGGGCGCAGAATTTCGACTGAAAGACGAAAATGGTCAAGTGGTTGGAGAAGCAAAAACAACAGATAAAGATGGTGTAATTAAGTTTGAAAACTTAGTACCAGGTAAATATACGCTGGAAGAAACGAAAGCGCCAGAAGGTTATAAAGTAGTAAATGCTACAGTAGAAGTAAATGTAGTGGCAGATGAAGTAGTGAAACAAGAAGTATTGAATGAAAAAGTAGTAGGTCAATTTGAAATTGTCAAAGTAGATGCAAATGATAAAGAAAAAGTCTTATCAGGTGCAGAATTCACAGTGTATCAAGATGGTAAAAAGGTAGCGGAGCTAAAAACGGATGAAAACGGAAAAGCGATGTCATCGAAATTACCATTAGGTGAATACACAGTGAAAGAAACAAAAGCTCCGGAAGGCTACAAACTTTCTGATAAAGAGTGGAAAGTAACACTTCAAAATGAACAAGATGTAGTCAAAGTGGAAGTAGAAAATGAAAAAGAAAAAGATCCAGGTGAACCAGGAGAAGGAACGACAGACCCAGGTGAACCAGGAGAAGGAACGACAGACCCAGGTGAACCAGAGGA
>NZ_JAGDQK010000003.1:0-188659 GCF_017498755.1 Bacillus sp. XF8
AATCTCAATTATGTTATTTCCCTTAGAAAGAGCTTGTTTTCTGTCACAAGCTCTTTTTTTATTAAAATAGCGTTTTTGTTTGAAAATTACTCTAATTCAATTCCCTCATGGTATAATCTGTATAATTCATTTTTCGAGAAAGGATAACAAAATGAGAGAATACTTTGGTTTTATTTCAATGTTTTTAACTTCAATCGTGTTTTTTGCTTCATTATCTGGGCATACAAACAATTACTTAATTTATTTAATACCTATCTCAATTGTTTTAGCTATTCTTGCCCCGAAAGGAGATACAGCGAAAAAAATTACTTTTGCTATGTTAATTATTTTAGGTATTTTAATTGCTTGCGCATTAATTATTGGTGCTATTATTGGCGCTGGAATGGCTGAAACACATTTGAATAATCACAATTCTCCCAAATAACTATTTTGTTAAAACCTTCCTTAACCTTCAATTTACAATTGTAATTATCTTGTAAAAAACTTAACCAACTTAAAAACTCACCAAGTTAGTTATTACGATATAATATAAGTAATTCGTCTATGCACGAATACCCTATGACTCGCTGGGAGAAATCCTAGCTTTTTTATTGTTCTTCAGTTAATAAATCTAAATACTCCGTCAATACTGTAGATAGGCGATAGCCAGAACTCATTTATAATCCCTAACCTTTCTCCACCCCCTTGGAGATTCTTTGGAGCCAAGCAGTTAGCTTTTGCTAGCTGCTCTTTTATTTTCAGGATTCAGTAATGATAAATCATAATTAGCTTTGACGAATTCCACACACAATGATTTGTTTACACCGTTTCCTAAATAAGTGTAGACCAATCTCATTTCTTGTTTGGTGAAGTTTGTCCCTAATAATCTATTAAAGCTTCTTAAGACTTTTCTAGACCAATATTCACTCAATCCTTTACTAATAGGTCTTGATAGCCAGGCAAATAACTTACATTTAAAATCCAGTTCACTTTCTACATCTTCTAATCTAAAGTAAAGGTTATTTTGAGGTTCAAATATTAATTCGTTACCACTGTTTACAAAAGACTTTGGAAAAAGCTCCTTTGTCTTTTCTACTAATTTTTTTACCTCGTCATCCATATCCATTCTCCTTTTTGAATACTTTTTTATGTTTTACATATACTATCGGAAAGCCGACTTGATGGCTTCACCCATTCAAAACGTGCTTTGGTATCCTAAAGACGTAGCGGGCAACTTGAACAGTTGCCTGCCGTTTTATATGTATAGACGTCAAAATTCTTGTCCAAAATAACTAAAGAAGACATTGTTAGCTATTCGTAGCGACCTCCAGCAAATGTTTTTTGTATGACCGTTCTCTTAAATGAGGCGGTCTTATTTCATCTCTCATTCTCCTTTTTCTACAAAATTCAAATTGTATTAAAATAATTGACTTTCACGTTCATCCATACGAGTTACTTTTCCGCTTTTATATATAAAGGACTGTTCACCATGACCACTTGTTGGCGGCTCTATCGGATGAATTTGTCCATCTTTTACGACATAAATCATATTTTCTACTAAAGAAATTTCAGCCTTCATTTCCGCAATATTTTCCTTGATAATTGCCACCGAAACCACTCCCATATGTGTTATAATTACTTTGTCGAATAATTATGTCGGGAGCAATCTCGGCTTTTTTATTTGTCTATAAATATTGCACAACATTATCTGGAATAAATTCTTGTTCAAGTGATAAATGGAGCCGTATTGGAATTGGCTCTTTATTATCTCTTGCTTTCTTACAAAGCTTCTCTGCATCTTCCCAATCAAACTGTTTGCCCTCCGCTCTTTTGTATCGCCAAATCCCAATCGTATAATCTTCAAATAGTTCGTAACGATCATCAGGTGCTGTTGTTGGTTTTAATTCATCAATCGCTTTTACTTGTCGCGGTATTTTAACGACTACATCAGCAAAGCGTAATTTTGAATTAACTAGATGAATATGTGCCTTCTTAGAATCAAACGCCACCACCGGTTCAACATCAAATATTGTTAACTGCTTTGGCATTGCTCTTTCCCTCCAATATCTGCAAGCCTGTTTTTAAAATCCCTTCAAGTTGTGTTAATGTTAATTGGTCTAATGTTTGTCTATTTACTTCAGATAACCCTAAACCGAGTAATTTACGAATAATGAGCAATTTTCGTCGTTCAACTTCTTGTCGTAATAACATCACCGTGCCTCCTGTTGGTCATCGTGTTTTCTCTCTAAATTAATGAATTTGCTAAACTCTTTAATGAACGCAAGCTCAACTGTACCGACAGGGCCATTTCTTTGTTTTGCTAAAATAATTTCAGTTATGTTTTTGTTCGCTGTTTCTGCATCGTAGTAATCTTCTCGATATAAGAATGCAATCAAATCAGCATCTTGCTCAATTTGCCCAGTCTCGCGTAAATCAGATAACAAGGGACGTTTATCTTGTCTGCTCTCAACGGCACGACTTAGCTGTGATAAAGCAACTACACATACATCTAATTCCCTGGCCATCAATTTCAACTTACGACTAATCTCACCAATCTCTTGCATGCGATTTCCTCTATGCTTTGGATCACCAACAATAAGCTGTAAATAATCAATCGCTATTAATACTTTTTTATCTGGATATTTACGTTTTAACTTTCTAGTCTTTGCATAAATTTCTTGCATTGTGACGTTTGCCTTATCGTATATTTCCAGTGGTAGATTGTTAATCAGCCCCATTGCTTGGCTAATTTTCTCCCAGTCCTTGATATTGCAAAGCTTTTTAGGGTTTTTCATTTTTGTTGCATCAACGTTGCCAGTGCTAGAAATCATTCGCTTGAGCAATTGTTCTTCTCCCATCTCTAACGAAAAGATTCCAACGGATGTATCTGAGCTCGCTGCATGATAAGCAACATTTAATACAAATGCTGTTTTCCCCATTGCCGGACGTGCGCCGACAATGATTAAGTCTCCTGCCTGTAATCCAGAAGTCATTCGATTCAAGTCGTTGTATCCAGTGTTTATACCTGTTAAATCACCAACATCGATTTGCATTTTTTTATATAGCTCTACAAGCGTTCCTTTTAGATCAAACTCATTTGAGTAACCCGTTTCCTCAATTGCGCTTAGTTCATCGATGGTAGTGCTGATTACACTAATATCTTTGTCTTTTTGAAGGCATTTATATAAATTGCCAGCAACCTCTTGAGCGTGCCTCATTTTCCACGCTTCTATCACAAGACCCTCGTGATATGAAAAGTTTTTTGTTGTTGAAACGCCCTCAGCTAAATTAACCAAAAACTGAATGCCACCAATTTGGTGTATAAAACTATCTAATTTTTCAACTACAGTCACAAGATCTATAGGACTTTCAGCATCATCAAGCTCCTTCATTGCTTTAAAAATGACTTGATGCGTTGGAAGAGAAAATTGATTTGACTTCAACTGACAATCTTTAATCAAATCTCCTTCAACAATGATGCTCCCTAAAACGCTCTGTTCTGCCTCTACATTACGAATGATGTCGTTACTCATTATTGCATCCATCCATTCTGTTGATTAAGTGCTGCAAGTTCCTCATCTGTAGGAATGTTTTTCTGCCATGATTCTTGTTGCTGTAATACTTGCTTAGTAGATTCAGACATAGTGACAGGTTGTTGTGCTGGCTGTTGTTTCGCTTGTACTGTTTGTTTAGCACGAAAAGCTTGATTAGCAGCCTCAACATCTGCTACTGTTTTCAATCCTTTAAGATGCCAATCTCGTAAAATCGTATTTACGTAAGACATGTTTCTCGTATTTTTCTCTAAAGCAATCTCCATAGCTTTTACAACTAGCTCTGCATTTAAATCATCTATCCAAGCGTGAATACCATCTGCGATAAAAGGTGTCATGAATCCAAAGTTTTGCTCGTAAAAAGAAATTGGATTAACCTCAACAACTTCTTCCACGCCTGTGCGTTCTTCTTGTTGTTGTTCTTTTTCTTCTTCTTTTTCTTCTTCCTTGCTAGGGTCTTGGAAGCCCCTTATAAGCCCCTCCAAACGGACTGATAAATACCCCTTAATACGAGGAATTTTAAAATCTTGCTCTTTTTCTAATTGCAAACAAGTTTCATAGAAGTCAACTAAAAAATCCTGGTCCTTCACAGATTGAATCTCTTTTAAAACGCACTTTTCAATGTTTACATTTTTAATTGGATTAAATTTTAACCAGTTTATTAAGAACAACTCTTTTGTTTTTTGGTTGTAATTAATTTTTCCGTACTCAGCAAAACGTTCTAATAGCTTCATAACAGTTTCACGGTTATATCCTGTATCGGTTTCAATAATACGAAGTGGAAGCTCATAGATTCCTGATTGAGACGTCTTACTGTTTGTCATTAAATATAAATAGAAATACTTTTCCTCCGGTGTAAGATCTAAAACAAATGAGTCCTGCCAAAATGAAACATGTACTGGTCTATAAACTGCCATCTTATTCATCCTCCTGTTTACATATCGCGAATCCGTCCTCTACACGTAATAAGCGATAATTCTTGTATCCTGTTTTGAGATATTGTTTTATTAAGTAAATTAGGTGTTGCTCTGAGGTCGCTCGCTGAAATACCTTAGGGTTCAGTAACACCCTATGTAATGATTTGTCTAAAAGCATGCAACACACTCCATTGTTATACGAATGCTAATTTGATATAATTAATCCTAAGATCTTTTGCAAAACCATTTATCTATCACTCTGCTAAGTGATAGATTTTTTATTTTCTACGTCTTACTAATGAGGCGTTAACTCCTCTTGCTCTTAAATCTTTAATCACTACACGATAACTCATCGATGCCTCATGTTCTTCTTTTGTATCACGAAGCATTTTAAATTCTTTCATACATCGCTCCAGTTCTTCTTCCCAGCGATTTGATTCTTCAGTTGATTCTGCATTAAACATGCTATGAATACATGCAACCATACAGTTATGAAGTTTATTAGCAAATGAAAAATCTCCTGGAAGAACTAGATCATGAAGACGATCGTATTTATGTGTCATGAATTACATCTCCTTTCTATTTGAGTTGATGCTGTACGCATCGTTACAACCAGAAAGGAGCATAGTAGAGGTATGGGGAGGAACAATCCCTTTCTGGTTGTAACGACAAGCACAGTGCTTGTCCAAATGATTTATACAATGTTATAATTGCTTTGTTGAATTTATTGCGAGCTACTGTTTCCTAGGCGGTAGCTTTTTCTTTTGCCCATTTATGTTTTAAAGTGAAAGATGCTTCAATAATTTTGATACGAATACCCACTAACTTCTTCTCTTGATTTAACTCCTCAAATTTTCTATTATCACCGAACGTTTTTGCTATTGTTATTTCACCGTTTAACTTTGCATCGTAACGAATTAAATTCTTGTAATCATTTAAGTTTGGATTTTTATAATCTACTGTCATATGTATTACCTCCCTTACAACACTTTTGTTATATTTATTAAACTGTCTACTGAATGGATAATGACGTTTTCTGACATCGCTTTTTGTAACCAACTTCTTTGTATTTGATCCATAATGTCGGAATGAACTTGTGTTAAGGCTTGTACTACACATTGAGTCGCTTGGATCATATCGAATATCTCTTTCGCATGAACTGCATACTCATGTTTCTTCTGTTCACTCAACTGCCATGACCGCGTTGTAACTTGCAAATTCATAATTTCCTTTGCTGCAGCTATTCCTTCCTCAGCTTGCTTGATGTAATTCATCAATTGTAAATTTACATCTTGTGTTAAACGTGGATCCGTAGGCGGTAAACCGACACCATAAATATGTTTAATTGCTTGCTTATTTAGATTTGCTCCTGTTGCATCACACCAATCCATCGCCAGTTCAAATTCCGGTTTGGATTGACCAGATTCAATACGTAGTAAGCGTTCATATGTAATACCAAGATACTTTGCTAATCCTTTTTTTGTTTTCAACTCAGCATTTTCACAACACTCTCTCGCATTTTGTAACAAATCACCAATTGATGAATTACAATATATGCTTGTTCCCATGTTTGTTCGCCTCCATATTAAGTTGTTAAGGTATTAAAATATTTAGTACATGCATGACCTGTCTATTTTTTATGTAAAAAGAGAGGAACTAATCCTCGATATTTTCTTTTGTTTGCATTTCTTCGATGATGGCCCAACCAGCCTTATAATATGCTTGAAGGATTTTATCAATTTCCTTTTGTGGTTTCGGTTCAGGAGCCACAACGTAGACTTTTGTTTTTCCAAATTCATAAGACGCTGCATATTCTTCTTGTTGGCTCATGGTGTCACCTCTTGAAGTGCTTTCTATATTTGTATGCTGCTGATCTGTTGGTACTGCCATTTGAACTACTGACATTTTTTCACCTTCTTTCTAATCAGTTTATATGTTCGTTTTTCGCACATTACATTTAAAAATTTTTTCTACAGTACTATCTAATACTTCGGCAATTTTTAAAGCTACATCTAAAGATGGTTTATGCTTTCCATTTTCTAGATTTGATAAGTATGCTCTTGTTATTCCGATTTTTATGGCTAACTCTTCTTGAGTTATTCCTTTTTCTTTTCTTAAGTTAGTAATCTTATTCAATTTTTCACCACCATATAGTGCGTTTTTCGAACCTCATAAGTACATAATATGTTCTAAAAACGAACATCTCAACATTTTCGTGCGTTTTTCGCACTGTTTTTTTCACGAACATATCATGTTAAAATCTTATTTATAAAGGAGGGATAAATTTGTCATTTTCTACAAAATTAAGAGAACTCAGGGAATCTAAAGGACTTTCGCAAGAAGAATTAGCAGTTAAACTAAATATCCCTCGCTCTTCTATCACACATTATGAAAATAGTGACGATCGTTTACCAAGAAAGTCACGTTTACTTGAGATTGCAAACTTTTTTGGTGTTTCTGTAGATTTTCTTCTTAATGAAGAATCCATCCTTCCAAAAGAAAACAAGATAGATCATAATTTAGAAAAAACACTTAACGATCCTGAACTTGGCCTTTGGTTTAAAGATATAAAAGATGCTTCTCCTGAAAAACAGGAAGAGCTTAGACAGTTTTGGGAATTTATTAAAGATAAAGAAAAAGATCGTAAACCTGGGGATAAACAAGGCTAATTAAATAAGAAACATAATAAATACACGCTAAATTGCGTGTATTTATTTGGTCAATTAATGGTTAATTGTTCCTATATTATTAGATTTTAGAAAAATGTTATTTCCATTTTCAAAATAACAGATCTGTATTGAAATGTTTCAACTTTCATCAAACTTTTTTATTAACAGGAGGTAAACAGATGGAACAGCAAATACACTATAAGGATTTAAATGAAGAACAAATCCAAAATCTACTATTTATTTTAGAAAAAACAACCAGACACCACCTCAATAAGTTAAAAGAACAATTCAATGTTAAACCTGGAGGATGTTTATCGCAATTTCACGAAAATGTTATACATGATTTAATGATGGAGCAAATTGATTTTTCGTATTTTATTAATTGGCTACCTCAACTTCATTTAGAAGGAAACAATACACTATTTATTTTTGAACCTGAAAATCTTCAAAGCTTCAACACTAAAAATTTAGTGGAATTGTATAAGAAATCAAAAGATTCTTTAGTAAAAATTTACAATATAAATTGGAGGGAACTAACAGATGTTAAATTAGTAAACCTTGATATTATTGAAGAACATCAACTATTGTATACATTTGTAGCACCTTCATATATCCAAAATAAAAATGACAAAATCAATCAAATTATTCCTAATATGAAGAAAGAACTATTCTTTGCATATATATTAGTTGACACAAACCTTAAGCATGTAGTACTCTCTCTTCATCCAACTCAACACTTGTATTCGATTATGGGTACAACTCGAAAACAAGACATGGATGTTTTTATCCCTGTTTTCATGAATCATTTTAGAAAGAATTTCTTTCCTTTTAATTATAAGGATCCTGAATGGATTGTAGATGCTATGTGCGATATTGTAGAAGAATATTTCTTCCATAATAACCCTTTAATTGAAAAGAAGATGAATGATTTTAACAATAATATGCTAAATGATTTAATGAAGTTATTTCTAAGTAAAGAACCTAGCTTTTCAACTCCTTCAAGTGAACTGAGGATTAAAAAAGCATTACAGTTAATTTATGAAGACGAATTAATTGATTCATATAGAATGATACCTAAACAAACACCTTTTAGGGTATGTCAACACAATACTGATAAAGGTGTCACAACATTTAATGCTAACTCTAAAGGAAAACCATTAAGTTTAATCGAATGTAGAGAAATCATAAGAGTAATGTCACAAAATGCTGATACTTCAAAAGTAGGTATTATATACACAAAAGATGAGAAGAATTATCCTTATAAGGTTTCCAAAGAGGATAACTATTATTCGCTTAAAAGAATTACAACTTCTACTACTGAAAAGGAGGTTGTTGATAATGTTTTATGTAAGTTTAATGAATATAAATACAAGCAAGAAATTAGCAATACCTCAGGAGAAATTGAAAATAGTTAGTGATTTATTAACTATTTTAAAAGATGGGGAACATATTTCTCCAAAGTACATATCGAGAACTTCACGCATACCAAAAGAAACAACTATCACCTTATTAATGGAATTAAAGAATAGAGATCTGATTGATGTAAGTTTTATAATTAACTGTACAAATGAAGATTTAGACCTTATTCATAGCTTTGAATTTAAAACAGATGAACAACTCATTGAATTTATAAAAAAACAAGAAGATAAATGCCCAGATTGTGAAGCTACATTAAAAACAACAGATGTGAGAGTAGCATTCATAAAAAAAATACTTTCAATTGAGGGTGAAGGTCATGGCTGATACAATAAGTTATAATTTTTATGTCGATCATTCTCCAGATGATAATATTTGGCGACCTATATCAAGTAATGAAAAAGAAGATTTTCTACAGTTAATCCAAAATGTACGCGAAGCGTTCCATAACGGGACTAAACAAGAAAAAGGACAAACCTTAGAAATATTAATGACTTACATATATAAAAGATTTAAACACATACGCGTCTATGACAATGTACAACGAGGCGATAATCAAATTGATCATATTATAGAATTTATTGATGGAATGACCCCAACATTTATTCACCATAATATTGGCTTAACACTTGTTGGAGAGTCAAAAAACCATAATAAATCAATATCAGTACGCGAAGTTGCAGATTTGAATGAATTACTTAGATCTAAATACTCAAAACTAGGAATATTCTCTTCATATCGATCTTTTAGCAAAGGAAAATCTTTGTGGCACTTTGCAGAAGGAAAAAGAAGAAAATTAGCCTTATCTGAAAAGAGAATTATTATTGGTTTTAATATCAATGAACTCGAAAGCTTAACAGAAAATAATTTTTATACGATGTTAAAGCGCAAATATCAAAACATAGTTGATGAAATTGAAGATGATTATAGCGACGAAAATATAAAACTTCCTTATCACGACAGACTATTTCTTTCCTTAAAAAATCTACATGAAAGAAAAATTATTGATGAAACAAGTTATCAAAATGGCATAAAAGAGATTCATAGTAAATATGGAGAAATCACCTTAGATACTTAGAATTATATTTTAAGCCCGCTTAACGGGCTTTTCTTTTTACAGTAAAACCAGAACTTACGTTTGTATTTTTGACAATGGAGTGAATGATGTGCATAAAACACAGCCTTACTACACAACACAAATCGAAGACTATATTGAAAAATTGTATCATTCTTTGTCTATCTTTACTCCCGAACAAATTGATATGATAACAATTTCCCAAAAACTAAATATTTGGTTACATTTTGCTCCATTTGGAAGCCGTGCTATTTGTAGAAATAACTTGCCTAGTATTATTATTGATAATCGAAACATGGCTTATCAACAATGGGAGGACTTTGGGCATGAGCTTTGCCATGTTCTATTCCATGTAGGAAATCAGCTATACATACCGAAATTATTTTTAGACTATCAAGAAGCAAAAGCAAACAATTTCAAGCTACATTTTTGTATTCCTACTTTTATGATAAGGACACTAGACCTCCCCGAAACAAGAAAAGAATCGATATACCTCATTGCAAAAACTTTCAATGTTTCATTTCATACTGCGGAGCAACGCTTGTTACATTATGAAAATCAGCTGCTGGCTAGTCATTTGCAAAATGTTTTTTCACAAATATGCCTAATTACATAATAAGAACTATAACTTCTACTTAACTACATTAACTACATTAACTACATTGAATTTTTATAATTTATGTTACTTACTTTTCATATAATTAATACTAATTATAGGAGGTTCTGCTATGAAAACAGCAATCTACTTACGTAAATCTCGTGCCGATCTCGAAGCTGAAGCACGCGGTGAAGGGGAAACTTTAGCAAAGCACCGCTCTACCCTACTAAAAATTGCTAAGGAAAAAAACTTAAATGTTTTAGCTGTCCGAGAGGAAATTGTTTCTGGTGAAAGCTTAGTAAAACGTCCTGAAATGCTAGCGCTACTTGAAGAAATTGAAGACAACAAATATGATGTTGTTCTTTGCATGGATATGGACCGATTAGGTCGTGGCGGTATGAAAGAGCAAGGAATCATTTTAGAAACGTTTAAACGCTCGAATACGAAGATTATGACACCTAGGAAGACTTATGACCTTAATGACGAATGGGACGAAGAATACAGCGAATTTGAAGCGTTTATGGCACGTAAAGAATTAAAGATTATTACACGCCGTATGCAACGCGGCCGTATTGCAAGTGTAGAGGCTGGCAATTACCTCGGTACCCATGCGCCATACGGATATGATATCCACCGTCTAAATAAGCGTGAACGTACACTAACGATTAATTCAGAAGAAGCTTCTGTTGTAAGAATGATATTTGAATGGTATGCCAATGAGGATATGGGCGCAACTGCGATTATGCGAAAACTAAATGAACTTGGTTACAAAAGTAAGTTAGGCAACGATTGGAATCCATACAGTATATTAGATATGTTAAAAAATCACGTCTACATTGGAAAAGTAACATGGCAAAAAAGAAAAGAAGTGAAACGTCCGGATGCAACGAAACGTAGTTGCACTAGACAAGATAAGTCAGAATGGATTATTGCGGATGGAAAACATGATCCGATTATTCCAGAAAGCCTATTCGAAAAAGCACAAGAGAAATTAAATACGAGGTATCACGTTCCTTATAATACGAATGGATTAAAGAACCCCCTAGCTGGGATTATCAGATGCGGAAAATGTGGATACAGCATGGTACAACGATATCCCAAAAATCGAAAACATACAATGGATTGTAAACATCGTGGTTGTGAAAATAAGTCTAGTTATACAGAATTGATCGAAAAACGTTTACTCGATGCTCTAAAAGAATGGTATATCAATTATAAAGCTGATTTTGAAAAACATAAGCAAGATGATAAGTTGAAAGAAACACAAGTTATCCAAATGAACGAGGCTGCATTACGAAAACTTGAAAAAGAGTTAGTGGATGTCCAAAAACAAAAAAATAATTTGCATGATTTATTAGAGCGTGGTGTTTATACTGTCGATATGTTTTTAGAACGTTCTAATATTGTTTCTGATCGTATTAATGAAATTACTGAAACGATGGAAAATCTCAAAAAAGAAATTAAAACAGAAATCAAAAAGGAAAAAGTAAAGAAAGATACAATTCCTCAAGTCGAGCACGTTCTTGATCTGTACTTCAAAACAGATGATCCGAAAAAGAAAAACAGCCTCCTAAAGTCGGTTTTAGAAAAGGCTGTTTATAAGAAGGAAAAGTGGCAAAGACTCGATGATTTCGAACTTGTTCTTTATCCTAAGCTCCCTAAAGATGGCGACAAATAAGCGTTTGCTTTTTGTCGTCACCATATTGGTGTAATTAGGTTTACACCATTTAGACCAAGTGCATCATTTGTCGAAACAGCTAATACAACTGGTTTCCCATTCCGAAGCGTCGCCTTTGCTGCCATTAATACAGGAGAATCTGTCATTGCATTGGCAAATTTACTCATTGAATTTCCTGTTAATGGAGCAATCACCATACAATCTAATGGGATTTTGGGGCCTAGTGGTTCTGCCCCTACAATAGAATTAATAACCTTATTTCCTGTTATCTCCTCAATTCTTTCAATCCACTCTGCTCCTTCACCAAATCTAGTATTTGTTGTTTGTACAGTATATGAAACAACCGGCAGCACTTCCGCTCCTTCTGCAATTAGTTTCTCTAACTGCGGCACGACTTCCGCATACGTACAATGTGATCCTGTAAATCCAAACCCAATTCGTTTCCCTTTTAAACTCATTTTCCATTCTCCTCCTTTGCAATCATATCTGCTGTTAATAACTGAGAAAGAACATTCGCTAAAATTTGTCCTGCTGTTTTTGGGGCAACAATCCCTGGAAGACCGGGTGCCAACAAGGCTTTTATCCCCCGCTTCTCTGCATAACGAAAATCCGTACCACCAGGCTTAGAAGCCAAATCAATGATCAATGTATGAGCTGGCATCCGCGAAATAACACTAGCCGTTACAACGAGGTGTGGAATCGTATTAATGACAATATCAACATCACTTACTTCTTTCTCAATATCCTGCATATAAAAAGGAGAGAACATCATTTCCGAAATACGAGCGATATGTTCTGAACGTCGTGCTCCTACTTTGACATGAGCTCCTAATGATTGAAAAGCTCTCGCTACACTCATTCCTGTTCTACCAAATCCTAAAACTATTACATTCGAACCGTGAATTGTATAATCTGTATGTTGAATAACCATCATTAATGTTCCTTCTACCGTTGGAATAGAATTGTAGATCGCCACATCGTCACGATCGAATAGTTTCACAAGTTTTCGATTTGTGGTAGACACAATACTTTCTAAATACGGTGTACCAATTCCTGAATATATAGTAAAGTTTGCTGGTGTTTTTTCAATCTGTTCTTTCGTAAGTGCAACTTTTTCATTTGAAAAAATAGTATCTACTTCTCCTTTTGCATTTGTTCCTGCTACCGGCAAAATAATTGCATCTAAAGAAGTGAAATCTAGATTTTGCATACTCTCTTTTGCTGCCCCTGTAAAACCATGATCCAGTTGATCAAATCCTACTAATGAAAGTTTCGCATCAAGTTCAACCAACTTACGAATCACTTCTAGCTGCCTTGCATCTCCTCCTATGACAGCAATGTGCATCTCAGTCAACATTCCCTACTTCACCTTCTTTTTCTTTCATTTATAAGAAAAGTGCCTACTTTTTCTTTTTCCTCCACATCATATGTGCCGTACGAGTTAGAGGTGATTGAAAAACAAAAGCATCCAATATTTCTAAGCATATAGTGAAACTTTAATCAGTTTGAAGGAGACTTTTGCCCTCACTAATCAGGCTTTTACAGACCGTTTATCTCCCACCTAATTCCTATGTTTTTACTGAGTTTTGAGGTGAAGTATTACTGTCCGCAAATAGGAGAATAAAATAAAAAAAGACAACCGAAATGGTTATCTTTCACTATGAGCCTGAGTGGTTTGCAAGGTCAAAAATAATCATATCATGGCCGACCTTTTTAATACGATTCCATTCTACACGTACCTCCTGCTGCTCCCTTTTAAATCCACCCCATTTTCCAACTGGTATGATGAGAGCTTGGATCTTACCGTCCTTTTCATTAATTTCTAAATCAGCGTGACCTAAAACCCCCATTTTTTCTGCCCGCTCTAAGTCCACAATTTCTTTTCCACTTAATTCACTTAAACGCATATGCCCCTCTCCTTTACAAACATCTTCCATGCAATATCCTTAAATCTATCCTATAATAAGTACGTATTCTACATGTCTCTAAAAAATACCAAAAAAATGAACTCCTCTCTCTACCACTCAAAAACTCGTTATAAAAGCTTAATACATAAAAAAAACGCATCTCTTCGTAAGAGATACGGTTTTTTTCCTTATTTCATTCCTTTTGGAAGCTCTCCATTCGGGCTAATAAGCGCTGCAGAAAATTCATTTGTAAACATATTGCGAATCAGTAAATCTACATCTGATTTCGTAACACTATTTACACTCTCAATAATTTCATCAAGAGAACGATGCTTTCTAAGAAGTAATTCATTTTTACCATTACGGCTCATACGACTATTCGTACTTTCTAAACTTAACATCAGATTTCCTTTAAGCTGCTCTTTACTATTCACAAGTTCTTTATCTGTAATACCAGTATTCTTTAATGTTTCTAACGTTTCTTGCATCGTATCATACAGCGTATCTAACTGTTGACTTCCTGTACCACCATAAAGTGTTAGCATTCCAGTATCTTCATAAGAAGAATGATAAGAGAACACTGAATATGCTAAACCACGTTGTTCACGTACTTCTTGGAACAGACGGCTACTCATGCTACCACCTAATACATTATTTAATACAATTAAGTTATAAATATCATCATGACCCATTTGCAAGCCTTTGAATCCTAAACATAAATGAGCTTGTTCTGTTTCCTTTTTGCGGGCCACTTTATTAAAATGAAAAATCGGGCTATGTACTTGTTCACGATTTGTTGTTCCTTCGTAGTTACCAAAATATTGTTCCACTGTTTGGACAAATGTTTCATCAATATTTCCAGCAATCGAAACTACAACATTTTCAGGTGTATAATGATCTTTTATATATTGACGCAGTGTATCACCTGTAAATGTTTCAAGCGTTTCTTCTGTACCTAAAATTGGGTATCCAAGCGGATGCGTTTCATATGTCGCTTTCGTTAACATGTCATGTACGATATCATCTGGTGTGTCCTCGTACATTTTAATTTCTTCAAATACAACATTCTTCTCTTTTTTCAATTCTTCTTCATCAAATGTGGAGTTAAAGAACATATCAGCTAATACATCAAGCGCATACTTTGCATGCTCATCAAGTACCTTTGCATAGTAGCACGTGTATTCTTTTGAAGTAAATGCATTCACTTGACCACCAATGCTATCAAATGACTCTGCAATTTCTCTCGCACTACGCGTCTCTGTCCCCTTAAAAAACATGTGCTCTAAAAAGTGCGAAACTCCATTGTTCTTTTCATTTTCATTTCTTGAACCTGCATGAATCCATATACCAATTGCAACAGAACGAACAGTTGGTATATTCTCCATAACGATTCTTACACCATTTTTACAAGTATATTTTTTAATCAAAAACTTTCCTCCTAATGCCAGTTTCTCTAAATTATTGCTATTATTTAATGATAACAAGTTTGAACATGAATGTCATGCAAATGTATTTAATCAATGCGTTTTTCATCTAATAATTCTGTAACATTGCCTACTTTATACCCTTGTTTTTTCAACTGCGAAATCATCGTATCTAGCGCCTCAGCTGTTGGAGATGTCGGATGCATCAATACAATTGCACCCGGGTGCACTTTCCCCATCACACGCTGGAGAATCACTTCAGGCTCTGGGCGTTTCCAATCGATTGTATCAACTGTCCACATAATAGTCCCCATCTTTAATCCATCCGCCACCTCTACAACTTCATCACGGAAACTTCCACTTGGTGGTGCAAACCATCGTACTTTTTGATTTGTAGCTGCCTCAATAATTTGATTTGTCTTTTGTAATTGTTCTAGTATCTGAATTTTAGACAGCGTTTTCATATCTGGATGCGTATAAGAATGATTTCCTACTTCTTGCTTTGCATCTACGATCATTTTTGCAAATCTTAAATTTTCTTTTACCCAGCGTCCTTCTAAAAAAAACGTTGCCTTTACATCGTGCTTTTTCAATGTTTCTAATATACGTGGAAGATACTCATTTCCCCACGCCACATTTATCGTTAATCCTACCATTTTTTTATGTGGATGACCACGATAAATAGGAGAAGGTGATAAATCTTCTAAATGCACGCTTGGTGAAACTTCCCGATATACAAAATGCTTCTCATCAAATTTTCCTATTTTCTTCATGTTATTATATGACGCTTCAATATCAACCTCTTTACCATTATACCCTGGCGTAGCTTTCCAAATCTTATCAATTATCGCATTTTGCGCGGCAATTGAATATTGTTTCGCTTGTTTCTGAATTTCTTCATAAAGATCATCATTTGCTAGCGCTGAATATGAGCATAAACCTATACAAAGAATGAATACAGATATGAATATAACTATACGAGTTCTCATACAAACCCTCCCATTAACTATACGAATAAGAAAAATCCATTTTCTTATTATCCTTGTTAATTTGAGCGTTATCATAAAAACTATACCTTTTCATCAATAAAAATCTATGCATCAAATATATTTTATTTAACAAAAAAAAGCCAGAAATCCTGGCTTTTTTACTTAATTTTGTTCTTGTGTATTTTCTTGTTTTGTAGCTTCTTCTTTTGCTGCTTCTTTTTCTTGCTCTTCTTTTAGCAATACTTTTCTAGACAAGTTTACACGACCTTGTTTGTCAATCTCGATAACTTTTACTGAAATCTCGTCACCGACTTTCACAACGTCTTCTACTTTACCTACACGTTCAAGTGCAAGCTCAGAAATATGAACAAGACCATCTTTACCACTGAATAATCCAACGAAAGCACCGAATTTTTCAACGCGTTTTACTTTTCCTAAGTAAACCTCGCCTACCTGTACTTCACGAACGATATCTTCGATGATTTTCTTCGCCTTTTCATTCATCTCTTGATCAATAGATGAAATAAAGACTGTACCATCTTGCTCGATATCAATTTTCACGCCAGTTTCTTCAATAATCTTGTTAATTTGTTTGCCACTTGGCCCAATAACATCACGGATTTTGTCCGGATTAATTGTCATTGTAATGATCTTCGGAGCATATTCAGATAGCTCTTTACGAGGCTCAGCAATAGCAGATAACATATGATCTAGAATGTGCATGCGACCAACTTTCGCTTGTTGCAATGCTTCTTCTAAAATTTCACGAGATAAACCATCAATTTTAATGTCCATTTGTAATGCAGTTACTCCTTGTGCTGTACCTGCTACTTTAAAGTCCATATCACCTAAGTGATCTTCCATACCTTGGATATCAGTTAAAATTGTGTAGTGCTCACCAGACTTCACTAGACCCATTGCGATACCAGCAACTGGCGCTTTCAGTGGAACACCTGCATCCATCATCGCTAATGTACTACCGCAAATACTTGCTTGTGAAGTAGAACCGTTCGACTCTAATACTTCTGATACAAGACGAACTGTGTACGGGAAGTCTTGTTCAGATGGAATAACTGGTTCAAGTGCACGCTCACCTAATGCACCATGGCCGATTTCACGACGACCTGGTCCACGCATTGGTCTTGTTTCACCAACACTAAATGATGGGAAATTGTAATGGTGCATAAAGCGTTTTGATTCTTCTACACCAAGGCCATCTAAAATTTGCACATCACCTAATGCACCTAATGTACAAATACTTAGTGCTTGTGTTTGTCCTCGTGTGAATAAACCAGAACCGTGCGTACGAGATAAAATACCTACCTCTGATGATAAAGGACGAATTTCATCACCTTTACGTCCATCTGGGCGAATTTTTTCAACTGTAATAAGACGACGTACTTCTTCTTTTACAATTTTATATAAAATCTCATTTACTTGTCCTAATGTTTCAGCATCAACTTCTTGCGCTTCGTAATGCTCAATTACACGTTTTTTCACTTCATTAATCGCATCTTCACGCGCGTGTTTTTCATGTACTTGAATTGCAGCATGCATATCTTTCTCTGCCATTTCACGAATAGCTTGATCAAGATCAGCATCAACTTCATATAGCTGCACTTCTGTCTTTTCTTTTCCAACAGCTTGTACAATCTCTTCTTGGAAAGCAATTAGACGTTTAATTTCTTCATGACCGAACATAATTGCTTCTAACATTGTTTCTTCAGGTACTTGATCTGCACCTGCTTCTACCATGTTGATTGCATCTTTTGTCCCAGCTACAACAAGGTGAATATCACTTTGCTCCTGTTGTTCTACTGTTGGGTTAATAACGAATTCGCCGTCGATACGACCAACTGTTGCACCAGCAATTGGGCCTTCAAATGGAATATCTGAAATCGATAACGCTAATGAAGAACCAAGCATAGCTGCCATCTCAGAAGAACAATCTTGGTCAACACTCATAACGATGCTGACAACTTGCACTTCATTACGGAATCCGTCTGCGAAAAGTGGACGAATTGGTCGGTCAATTAAGCGACTTGCTAAAATTGCTTTTTCACTTGGACGACCTTCACGTTTAATAAAGCCGCCTGGGATTTTTCCGACTGCATATAAACGTTCTTCATAGTTTACTGTAAGTGGGAAGAAATCTACATTTTTTGGCTCTTTTGATGCAGTTGCTGTAGATAGAACTGCTGTGTCGCCATATCTTACTAACACTGCCCCGTTTGCTTGTTTTGCAAGCTGGCCTGTTTCAATTGTTAGCTGACGACCAGCTAAATCTATCGAGAAGACTTGCTTTTCTTGACTCATTTAAGTACCCCTCTCAATTTAAAATATTCAATTCTTCTATGTAAATGGATAATATATCACAATATTCTTCCTCTAGTATTACCGAAATTTAAGTAAGCTATAAGAGTAGAAGATATATTTTTACCTAACAAAAAAGCGGGAATATTCCCGCTTCTTTGACTATCGACGTAAGCCAAGCTTTGTGATTAATTCACGGTAGCGTGTGATATCGCTATTACGAAGGTAAGTAAGTAAGTTACGACGTTTACCAACCATCTTTAATAGACCACGACGTGAATGATGATCTTTCTTGTGAGTACGTAAGTGCTCATTTAGAGTGTTAATTTGCTCTGTTAGGACAGCAATTTGAACCTCTGGAGAACCAGTATCAGTCTCATGAGTTCTAAATTGTGCAATGATTTCATTTTTACGCTCTTGTGTTAAAGCCATCCTATTTCACCTCCTAATAATTAAACCCCCAATTACCTAGCAAGCGTCGGTGAGTCGCAATGCCAAGCAATGGTTGTCATAAAGTACATAACATAGAATACTACTTTTCATTTGAAAAAGCAAGTATATTCTTTGCCGCGCTAAAATATTCTTGTGCTGTTTTTTTGTCTTTTGCAATTTGAGCAACTAATTCATCAATGCCATTAAACTTTTTCTCTTCTCGAATACGCATATGCCACTCAACAGTAACAACCTGATCATATATATCCTTATTGAAATGGAATAGATGCACTTCAATAGACAGTTTGCGCTCATCTTCTTTAAAAGTTGGTTTATAACCGATATTACATACGCCATCATGCCACTCATCATGAACTTTTAATCTTACTGCATACACACCAACAGGCGGCAAAAGATATTCCTCACTTAAAGCTACATTAGCTGTCGGAAAACCAATTTGACGTCCACGTTTATCCCCGTGAACAACCGTTCCTTCTACTGTATAAGCCCTACCTAAAATAGATGGAATTTGTTCCATCTCTCCATTTCGAATTAATTTTCGTAATGCTGTGGAACTTACTTTTTCTTCTTGAAATTCAACTTTTTCAATCACGGTCTGTGTAAACTCCCCTCTTGCATGAAATGGTAAAGTCTCCATCGTCCCTTTTCCTAAACGTCCATATGAATAATCAAAGCCTGCTACTACATGCTTTACATTTAGCCCAATAATATATTCATCTACAAACTGTTGTGGCAGTAATCCAGCAAATGATTCATCGAATTTCACCACATATAATATATCAATTCCTAAACTTGCAATTACTTTTTCTTTAATACACGGTGGTGTAATATACTCTACATGCGCTTCCTTTTTCCCTAACACAACAGATGGATGTGGATGGAACGTTATGACAGCACTTTTACATCCTCTTTCATCCGCTATTTTTTTTGCTGTCCGAATCACACGTTGATGTCCTAAATGAATGCCATCAAAAAATCCTAATGCCATTACAGTAGGTGGTAATTCTATTTTATTTTGTTCATGTGGATGAGTTAAATGAATGAGTTTCACGCTTGAATTCACCTTTTTCTGTAATAATCCTTCCAATAATTCATTATAGCTTTAGTTCCTGATTATTCACAAGTACTTTCATTGGTTTTAACATACCAGGGTGTTTTGGATGATGTTCATAAATGGCTAAGCAATGTTCGTTCTTATCAAATACTGTAATAAACGGCGCTGTCACTTGCAGTTCGTTCTTTAAAAACATACCATTTTTTATCTTTTCTGCTTGTTTTTCATCTACAATCATTTTCGGAAATTTACTTAACGCTTCATCAATTGAGATAAAAATAGACTCTACTGTTCCATTTTGCATGTTTTCTTCAATTTCTTCAAATGATATGCAATCTTCCAGCAGAAATTCTCCTGAAGCTGTTCGCACAAGGTGTGACATATGTGCTGGGAATCCTAGTTTTTCACCGATCATAACAGCTAGTGTTCTCACATACGTTCCTTTGCTACATGTAACTCGGAAACGGAATGAAATATTCTCTCCTTCAAATACCTCACGATTATCAAGTAACACAAATTCGTGGATTGTTATTGTACGAACTGGGCGTTCAACTTCCTGTCCTGCTCTTGCATATTCATATAGTTTCTTTCCGTTTACTTTTACAGCTGAATACATGGGAGGTACTTGCTCAATTGTACCCGTTAATTCTGCTAATACAGATTCCACTTCCGCACGTGTAATTACGCGATTTACACCCTGCTTTTCCACTACTTCACCAGAAGCATCTTCAGTCGTTGTCGAAAACCCTAGTGTAACTTCACCTTCATATGTTTTTGTTTCACTTGTTAAAAATTGCGCAATCTTTGTTGCACGCCCTACACAAATTGGTAATACTCCGGTTACATCTGGGTCTAATGTTCCTGTATGGCCAATTCTTTTTTCACGCAATATCTTTCTTAACTTAAATACACAATCGTGTGATGTCATTCCTTTTGGTTTATGTAATAATAATACGCCTTCCATATGTTCACCTCATCGTTATACTTTTGTAGGAGATGTTCAAAAAATCAGGTATAAATAGCAATCGCTATTTTTCATTTTGTCATCAGTCCTCGTGTAAGTTCCAGCTACACTCCGTCTTCTTTGCCTAGAAATGCTCAGCTCCCTTTATCCTTCCTTTTAAACACTCACTTGTATGCAAAACTTACTTTCCATTGAAAAAATGGATAGACAAATGTCTATCCATTATTCTTCACGTTTACCGTCTTTATTAATTTCATGTAAAAGTGTATCAATTCGATGACCATATCCGATAGATTCATCAAATTCAAAAGAAATCTCTGGTGTTTTACGAAGACGAATACGTTGGCCAATTTCTGAACGAATAAAGCCTTTTGCCTTCGCTAAGCCCTTTAATGTATTCTCTTTCTGTTCTTCGTCTCCTAAAACAGAAATATATACTTTGGCAATTTGTAAATCTCCACTCACTTGTACATCTGTTACTGTAACAAATCCAACACGTGGGTCTTTAATTTTACGACTAATGATGTCGCCTAATTCTTTTTTCATTTGCTCGCCCACACGGTTTGCACGTAATTTCATAACTATTCACCTCATTCAATACCATTCCAATTGTGTTATCGTACGTTCAATTTCAGGAAATGAATCGATGTACTCAAGTACACGATTCATTTCTTTTTCGCAGACAACACGATTTGAGGATACGGAAACAATTGCAATTTCTGTACGTTGCCATACATCTTGATGTCCTACTTCGGAAACAGCTACATTATAACGTTGTTTCACACGAGTTAGCACACGCTGTAAAATTGCTCGTTTCTCTTTTAAAGAATGTACATCATAAATCATACACTCGAATGAGAGTGAAGCGATAATCATCGCTTCACTTCTTCCATAATGTACGCCTCAATGATGTCTCCTTCTTTAAGATCATTGTATCTTTCAATTGTAATACCACACTCATAGTTTTGTGCAACTTCTTTTACGTCGTCTTTGAAACGCTTTAACGTATCAAGTTGTCCTTCGTAAATTACTACACCATCACGGATGATACGCACGCCGCTATCACGTGTGATTTTACCATCTGTTACGTAACAACCTGCGATTGTTCCAACTTTTGTTACTTTGAACGTTTGACGAACTTCCGCTTGACCAATTACTTTTTCTTCAAACTCAGGATCAAGCATACCTTGCATTGCTGCTTCAATCTCTTCGATTACTTTGTAAATAATACGGTGTAAGCGAATATCAACATTTTCTAGCTCAGCTGTACGCTTCGCATTTACATCAGGGCGTACGTTAAATCCGATTACAATTGCATTAGATGCAGAAGCTAAAATAATATCAGATTCTGTAATTGCCCCTACGCCTGTATGAATGATTTTTACTTTTACACCTTCAACATCAATTTTACGAAGTGATGCTGCCATTGCTTCTACAGAACCTTGTACGTCTGCTTTCACAATTAGGTTAATTTCTTTCACATCGCCTTCTTGGATTTGTTGGAATAAATCTTCTAGGCTTAATTTAGATTTTTCACCGCGCTGTGCAAGCAATGCTTGTTGTGCACGTGATTCACCAATTTGACGCGCTTTCTTCTCATCAGCAAATGCCATAAAACGATCGCCCGCTTGTGGTACTTCATTTAAACCTGTAATCTCAACAGGAGTAGATGGACCAGCAACTTTCACACGACGACCAATATCACTTACCATTGCACGAACACGTCCGAATGATGTTCCAACAACAATTGGATCCCCCACTCGAAGTGTACCATTTTGTACAAGTAATGTTGCAATTGTTCCTTTACCTTTATCAAGCTGTGCTTCAATTACAGTACCAGTTGCATAACGGTTTGGATTTGCTTTATATTCTTCCACTTCACTTACAAGAAGAATCATTTCTAATAAGTTGTCAATTCCTTCACCTTTAATTGCTGCGATTGGTACGAAGATTGTGTCACCGCCCCAAGCTTCTGGAACTAATTCGTATTCTGTTAATTCTTGCATTACACGATCTGGATTTGCAGATGGTTTATCCATTTTATTCACAGCAACGATAATTGGTACTCCTGCTGCTTTTGCGTGGTTAATCGCTTCAACAGTTTGTGGCATAACACCATCATCTGCTGCAACAACAAGAATTGTAATATCTGTTACTTGTGCACCACGAGCACGCATTGTTGTAAATGCTGCGTGACCAGGTGTATCTAAGAACGTAATTTTCTTATCATTTACTTCAACTTGGTATGCACCAATATGCTGAGTAATTCCACCAGCTTCGCCAGCAGTTACTTTTGAATTACGGATAGAATCAAGTAATGTTGTTTTACCATGGTCAACGTGTCCCATAATTGTAACAACAGCTGGACGCTCTTTTAAGTTTTCTTCATCGTCTTGCTCATCGATGAATGTTTCAAACTCAGTTTCACTTACAATTACTTCTTCTTCTACCTCAATACCGTAATCACTCGCAAGTAACTCAATTGTGTCTTTGTCTAAATCTTGGTTAATTGTCGCCATAATACCTAGCATGAAGAGCTTTTTAATAAGTTCAGATGGCTCTTTCCCTAGTTTTTTTGCAAGTTCACTTACTGTAAGAGTGCCAGAGAAAGTAATTTTATCTGGTGTTTCTACAACTTGTGTTTGTTGTCTTCCAGCAAAGTTTTCTTGACGTTTGTCTTCATTTCCTTTGCCTTTTTTCTTCTTCTTATTGCTGTTCTTTTTACTGCGAACAACTTTTTCTTCTACTTCAAACTCATCTGCAACAGAAGGTTTTTCTGCTCCAGTATTATATTGATTATCTAATTTGTTTACTACTTCATCGTCTAACATTGTCATATGATTCGAAACCTCGATATTCATTTCTTTTAGTTTTGTAATAATATCTTTACTTGAGATATTGTGTTTCTTTGCATATTCATACACTCGAATTTTACTCATACCTTCACCCCCGGTAAGTTGTATCGAGCATGCTACGCAGCTTTTTCGCAAAGCCCTCATCTAACACAGCTACAACGACTCGCTCGTCTCTCCCAATCGCATGCCCTAATTGTTGTCGATTTTCGACTTTTCTCATTGGTATGTTGTAGTACGTGGTTTTATCTGTAATGCGCTTTGTAGTGTTCGCTGACGCATCTTCAGAAAGCAATACAAGCTTTGCTTTGCCACTTCGTACTTCCTTTAAAACGAGTTCTTCACCCGAAATTATTTTTCGAGCACGGTTTGCTAGTCCTAAAAACGATTTCCAATCGGACACTTATTTCGACTCCTTCTCAACAAGCTCGAGAAGCTCTTCATAAAGGGAACTGTCGACTTTCGCTTTTAGATGATGTTCCAAAATGTTTTTCTTCTGCGCTTGGATGATGCATTCCTTGTCTTTCGACAAATATGCACCACGTCCTGATTTCTTTCCAGTTAAATCAATGGACACTTCGCCCTCTTTGGAACGAACAATGCGAACGAGCTCGCGTTTGGATTTCATTTCTTGTGTTGCAATACATTTTCGTAACGGAACTTTTCGATTGCTCACAATCATCACCTCTATTCGATTTCGTCTTCAACTGAATCGAATGCAATCATGTTGTCTTCTTCTGTTACAATGCCAAGTTGCTTCGCATCAGACTCGCTTTTAATATCAATTTTCCAGCCCGTTAATTTCGCTGCAAGACGTGCATTTTGCCCGCGTTTACCAATTGCTAATGAAAGTTGGTGGTCTGGAACAACAACAGTTGTTGCTTTTTCCTCTTCATTCACAAGTACTTTTACAACTTGTGATGGACTTAAAGCATTTGCTACATATTCAACTGGATCATTTGACCAGCGAACAATATCAATTTTTTCACCTTTTAGTTCATCTACGATGCGTTGTACACGTTGTCCTTTTGGACCTACGCAAGAACCTACTGGATCAACATCAATATTCTCTGCATATACAGAAATTTTGGAGCGGTCTCCTGCTTCGCGTGCAACAGAACGAATCTCTACCGTTCCATCATAAATCTCTGGCACTTCAATTTCAAATAAACGTTTTAAAAGACCTGGATGTGTACGTGATACGTAAATTTGTGGTCCTTTTGTCGTTTTTTCTACTTTTGTGATGAACACGCGAATGCGATCATGTGGTTTGTATTGTTCGTTTGGCATTTGCTCACTTACTGGTAGTAGTGCTTCTACTTTTCCTAAGCTTACATAAATAAAACGCGCATCTTGACGTTGTACAATACCAACCATAATATCTTCTTCACGGTCACTAAATTCTGAATAAATGACACCTCGTTCTGCTTCACGTACACGTTGTGTCACAACTTGTTTTGCAGTTTGTGCTGCAATACGTCCAAAATCTTTTGGTGTTACTTCAATTTCAAGTACATCACCATCTTGATAGTTTGGATTGATATGTCTTGCTTCTTCTACAGAAATTTCAAGACGTGGATCAAACACATTATCAACAACGTCTTTACGTGCTAAAACTTGAATTGTTCCCACCTCTGGGTTAAAGCTAACACGAACGTTTTGTGCTTGGTTAAAATTGCGTTTATAAGCAGAGATTAAAGCTGCTTCAATCGCATCAATAATAATATCTTTGCTAATACCTTTTTCTGATTCTAATACGAGCAAAGCATCTAACAACTCAGTGCTCATGAAGATCCCCCTTCTTACTAAAACGTAACAGCAAGTCGCGCATTCGCAACTTTGTCCATTGGAATTTGGATTTCTTTTTTACGTGTTTTAATTGTTAATAGTAGTGTAATTGTTGTACCATCATAGGAAAGTAGCTTTCCTTCAAACATCTTTTCACCATCAATCGGCTCATATGTTTTAATTGCCACTTGCTTTCCTACCGCTTGCTGGAAGTCTTTTTCTTTCTTTAATGGGCGTTCTGCTCCAGGAGATGATACATCCAAAAAGTAAAGATGAGGAATTGGATCCTCTTTATCTAAAGCTTCGCTTAAACGTTCACTTACCGCACCGCATTCTTCAATGTCTACTCCTGTTTCAGAATCGATGAATACGCGTAGGAACCAGTCTTTTCCTTCTTTCACATATTCTACATCTACAAGTTCAAGATTTAACTCTTCAACAATCGGCTGCGCAAGTGCTTCAACAACTTCTGTGACTTTCTTATCCATAAACAGCCTCCTTCCTGCCGCCATGTACCATTTGAAAGAAAAGATCCGCCTCATTTATAACGACCTATCTTATTCTTTCTTGTTAGCTAACAAAAGCCCCTGCCGTTAAGCAGGGAATATCTGTCTTAGTATTACCAAATTTAAGAAGTAAAACTTGTAACAAAATATGTATATAGGACAGAAATGTCTCACCTACATACGTAGATAAAACATAGATAGTAACACGAAAGAGTGGGTTTCCCCACTCTTTTTTTTGCAAAATATACATGACATGGTTATCTCGGTTAATAGTATAACATAGCAAATAGCGATTTGCAAAGACTTTTCCTACCTCTAGAACAGCGACAATTGGTTTTGATCTGGCAAGTCGCCTAAACAACCTTGACTATCTAAATACTCAATAATTGTTTTAGAAATCTTACTGCGCTGCTGCAAGTCTTCCTTCGATAAAAACTCGCCGTTTTCGCGTGCCGCCACAATACTTAATGCGGCATTTGTACCAAGACCAGGTATTGCATTAAATGGAGGGATTAACGTATCTCCATCAATAATAAAGTCAGTTGCATGTGAACGATATAAATCAACCTTTTGGAATGAGTAACCACGCTCACACATTTCAAGTGTCATTTCTAACACTGTGAGTAAACTTTTCTCTTTCGGAGAAGCATCCAATCCTTTTTGCGCAATTTCATCAACTCTTGCACGAATTGATGCTGAGCCTTTCACCATCGCATCTACATCAAAATCATCTGCACGTACTGTAAAGTATGCTGCGTAGAATAAGAGTGCAAAATGCACTTTGAAATAAGCGATACGCACAGCCATAAGTACATAAGCAGCCGCATGGGCCTTAGGGAACATGTACTTAATCTTTTTACAAGAATCAATATACCAACCAGGTACATTGTTATTACGCATTTCCTCTTCCCACTCTTCCGGTACACCTTTACCTTTACGCACCGATTCCATGATTTTAAACGCTAAGGATGGATCCAATCCTTGATAAATCAGGTAGACCATAATATCATCACGACAACCGATAACTTCGCTTAGTGTACATGTACCGTTATAAATCAGTTCGTTAGCATTACCAAGCCATACGTCTGTACCATGGGATAGTCCAGAAATTTGGACAAGCTCTGAGAATGTCGTTGGCTTTGTTTCTTCTAACATCTGTCTTACGAATTTCGTTCCAAACTCTGGAATACCAAGTGTACCTGTTTTACAATTAATTTGTTCTTCTGTTACACCTAATGATTCTGGACCAGAGAAGATTTTCATTACTTCTGGATCATCTGTCGGTATTGTTTTCGGATCTACGCCGCTTAAATCTTGTAGCATACGAATAACGGTTGGATCATCGTGCCCTAGTATATCTAGTTTCAACAAATTATCATGAATAGAATGAAAATCAAAGTGTGTCGTTCTCCACTCCGCGCCTACTGAATCGGCAGGGAATTGAATTGGTGAAAAATCAAAAATATCCATGTAGTCTGGCACAACGATAATACCACCTGGATGCTGCCCCGTTGTACGTTTTACACCTGTACAACCAGCAACAAGACGATCAACCTCAGCATTTCGAATGGTTAAATTATGGTCAGACGCATAACCTTTTACATAACCGTAAGCTGTTTTCTCTGCAACTGTACCGATTGTTCCAGCGCGATATACATAGTCCTCACCGAACAGCACTTTCGTATAGTTATGAGCACGTGGTTGGTATTCTCCAGAGAAATTCAAATCGATATCCGGTACCTTATCTCCTTTAAAACCAAGGAACGTTTCAAACGGAATATCATGTCCATCTTTTACATATGGAATGTTACATGTTGGACAATCTTTATCCGGTAAATCAAAACCAGAACCTACAGAACCATCATTAAAGAACTCTGACTGCTTACACTTTGGACATACATAATGTGGTGGTAATGGGTTTACTTCCGTAATCTCCATCATTGTCGCAACAAATGATGACCCTACCGATCCACGCGAACCTACAAGATAGCCATCTACTAATGATTTTTTCACGAGCTTATGCGAAATCAAATAAATAACGGCAAATCCATGTCCAATAATACTTTTTAATTCTTTTTCCAAACGGGCTTCTACGATTTCTGGTAGTTCTTCTCCATAAATGCTACGTGCCATTTTGTAACTCATGTCACGCGTTTCATCGTCTGCACCTTCAATTTTCGGTGTGTATAGGTCATCTTTTACTGGATGAACGTCACCAATCAATGATGCGATCTTTTGTGTATTTGTCACAACAATTTCTTTCGCCTTCTCTTCTCCTAAGAACGAGAAGCAATCTAGCATTTCATCTGTTGTCCGGAAATATACGGGCGGTAATGAATGACGATTTAATGGATTCGCCCCGCCTTGTGAACTTACTAAAATTTTGCGATACATTGCATCTTCTGGATTAAGATAATGTACATTCCCTGTAGCAACAACAGGTTTGTCTAACGTTTCACCTAATTTTACTAAATTAGAAATGATCGTTTTTAGTTGTCCTTCATCTCTCACAAGTTCAAGCTCCACTAAATGACGCAACACTTCTGGAGGCATAACCTCAATGTAATCATAGAACTGCGCAATCTCTTCTACCTCTTCAGGGGCCTTTTGCATCATCGCTTCAAATACTTCACCTTTATCACAAGCTGTACCAACTAATATACCTTCGCGATACTTTTTTAATAAAGAACGTGGCACCCGTGGTACGCGGTAAAAATAATTCAAATGAGAATATGAAACAAGCTTATATAAATTTTTCAAACCAACATCTGATGTTGCAAGTAGTGTCGTATGACTTGGACGTCCACGTTTATACGCATCTCCTTGTCCCATGCTGTCATTTAATTGATCGTGATATTCAAAACCTTTTTCAATCACATCTTTTAACATTTTCACAAGTAAATATCCCGTTGCTTCTGTATCATAAATTGCACGGTGATGTTGTGTTAATTCAATGTCGAGCTTTTTACACATCGTATTTAAGCGGTGGTTCTTCATCTCTGGGAATAAGAATCTAGCTAACTCCAATGTATCAATAACTGGATTTTTCGGCTTGTCTAATCCACATTTCTTAAATCCAACATTTAAGAATCCCATATCAAAGCTTGCATTATGGGCAACCAATGTATGGTCGCCAATCCATTTCTCAAACCTTTTAAATACTTCGTCTACCTCTGGTGCATCCGTCAACATATCATCTGTAATACCTGTCAACTCAATAATCGTCGCTGATAACGGTTGATGTGGGTTCGCAAACGATTCAAAGCGATCAATAATTTCGCCACCTTTGACTTTTACTGCTGCTAATTCGATAACCGTATCATATACAGCCGATAACCCTGTCGTTTCGACGTCAAAAACAACATATGTTTCATCTGCAAGTAGTCGATGTTCTTCATTGTAAGCAATAGGAACACCGTCATTTACTAAGTTGGCTTCTACACCGTAAATGACTTTTACACCTGCTTTTTTACCAGCAGAATACGCTTCTGGGAAAGACTGTGCAACTGCATGGTCTGTAACCGCAATCGCTTCATGTCCCCATTTTCCAGCTTGTGCAACGAGATTAGATACTGATGTAACAGCATCCATTTGACTCATTGGTGTATGCAAATGTAGCTCTACTCGTTTTTCTCCTTCAGGTGCTTTATCTTTACGAGAAGGTCCTGTTATTTCATTAATATCGTTCGCAATCATGACTAAATCACGGACAAACGTATCATTTTGAACTGAACCTCGCGCTTTTACCCACATTCCTTTTTTCAATGATTGCAGAAGCGGAAGGTCCTCTTTATCACGCGAGAACATCTTAATCATAATGGAATCCGTATAGTCCGTTATTTTTAAAGTTAATAACGTACGTCCACTACGGAGTTCTTTTGTTTCCACATGGAAGACATAACCCTGGACGGTTTTTCGTCTTTCTTCATCTTGAATTTCTCGCATCGGTGTGATTTCTTCATCAGGCTTAATAAGATACCCGAGCACAATCGGCCCTTCGTGTACAATGTCGCTTTCTTCGGCTTGCTTCTTAGCCATCTCTTCCATAGCTTGTATAACACGCTGACGATCCTCTTGCTGTGTTTGTTCCCGAAATTTTTGAACTTCCTCTTCGTTTTGCTTTATATTTGTTTCCAGCTGGAAACGTGGAAATCCGAAAACTTCATATTGATCACCGACTGGCTTCGCAAGATTTTTCTTTAATGCTGTAGATTCTAATTCATTATTCACATCAAGTAACAACTTCACTCCGTTTACATGAGGAAGTTGCTTTTTTAAATACGCAAACATAGGCGAAAAAGTAATTCGCTCTGTACAAAGTGGCCAATATGCCTTGACCTCTTCTTCCGTAAATTGTTTATTCTCTGTTTCTAGTGCAAATGACGTTTTTGCAATATGCGAAAATGACTGCTTAAGCTGTGTTTCAAGCAATTCATATAATTCTATTGGTAAAATACGTGGTACTTGTAAATCAAAATGCCAACTTTTATTTGCTTTATCGACAACTAGTCTTTGTATGCCACCACCTTGTAAATATTGATTTATAAGGTCTTCAGGCATTTGCAACTGCTGGAGCAAAATTTGAAATCGCTCTTGTTGTTCATTTGTTAACGACATAAGCAACCTCCTTCCATTTGCTATTATAAATTGAAATGTTCCGTTCGGCAAAGAAGGTTTCTTACTTCTTTACTAAAAAGCTTACTCTACAAAGAAAGAGAAGGTACCTCACCTGGAGGTACCTCTTCTTATTTTAAAATATTAGCAATGTATGCATGAAGTTCTTCTACTTTTACTTCTGTAGATTCATTTGTAGCACGGACTTTTACTTCAACGATGCCTTCATCAGCTTTTTTCCCCACTGTTACTCGAACTGGAAGACCGAATAAGTCTGCATCAGCAAATTTAACACCTGCACGTTCTGCACGATCATCTAACAATACTTCATAACCTTGTTCTTGTAATGAATTGTAGATCGTTTCGCCCACTTCGCGCTGTGCGTCAGATTTCATATTTACTGGAATTACATGTACATGGAATGGCGCAACAGCTTTTGGCCAAACTAGACCATTCTCATCGTTAAATTGCTCAGCAATTGCTGCAACTGTACGAGATACCCCAATGCCGTAGCATCCCATGATAAGTGGCTTCGTTTTTCCATTCTCGTCTAAGAACGTTGCATTCATTGCTTCGCTATAACGTGTACCTAATTTAAATACATGTCCAACTTCGATACCACGAGCAAAACGAATTGTCCCATTTCCATCTGGAGATTGATCTCCTTCTTGAATGAAACGTAAATCTGTATATTGACTTACTTTGAAGTCACGCTCTGGATTTACATTTACATAATGGAATCCTTCTTCATTTGCACCACAGCAACCATTTACAATTGCTGCTACAGCATGGTCAGCGATTACTTCAACATCACCAGTTACACCAATCGGACCTAAAGAACCTACTTCACAATTTAATAGACTTCTTACCTCTTCATGTGAAGCAAGCTCAACAACTGAAGCACCATATACGTTCTTCACTTTTACATCATTTACTTCGTGGTCTCCACGAACAAGTACAACAACAAATTTCTCATCTACTTTAAATACCATAGATTTAATACAATTAGCTGCTTCAATGTTTAAAAATGCAGATACTTCTTCAATTGCCTTTTGGTCTGGCGTTGCTACTTTTTCAAGTGCTTTTTCTGCTTCATCGCTCTTTGTATAAGTAGCAACAACAGGAGCCATTTCAATATTCGCTGCATAATCAGATGTATCAGAGTACGCAATTGTATCTTCCCCTACATCAGATAACGCCATAAATTCATGTGTATCTTTACCACCCATTGCTCCAGAATCAGCAATAACCGCACGGAAATTCAAACCACAACGAGCAAAGATATTAGAATAGGCTTGATATAAACGGCTATAAACTTCATCTAAACTTTCTTGTGTTGCATGGAAAGAATAGGCATCTTTCATTAAAAACTCTCTTCCACGTAATAAACCAAAACGTGGTCGTTGCTCATCACGGAATTTTGTTTGAATTTGATATAGTGTTAAAGGCAATTTTTTGTAAGACTTAATCTCATCACGGACAAGATCAGTAATAACTTCTTCATGCGTTGCTCCTAATGCAAACTCACGATCGTTACGATCTTTCATACGCATTAATTCAGAACCGTAAGAATACCAGCGACCTGATTCTTGCCATAATTCAGCCGCTTGTAATGCTGGCATTAATAATTCTACAGCCCCTGCACGCTCCATTTCTTCTCGAACAATACGCTCCACTTTATGCAACACCTTTAGCCCAAGTGGTAAAAAGCTATAAATACCAGAAGCATTTTGACGCATAAATCCTGCACGAAGTAGCAATTGATGACTTTTAATCTCAGCATCTGCTGGCACTTCACGTAATGTAGGACTAAATACCATACTTTGTTTCATCTATTCGCACCTCTTTATTTTACTCTAATACGCAGTAAAACCCCCCACCTCAAATTAGGTGAGGGATTACAACTCTCAGAGCTCTATTCATTTCATTCACTATCCACAAAAAATATTGTGAAATTCACACTTACTACAAGTTTCACTTTATTTTACAAGAAAAACTTCCGAATGTCATTCCACGTTACAACTAACATAAGTAACATTAATAACGCAAAACCAATAAAGTGAACCATTCCTTCTTTTTGACGATCTATTGGTTTCCCTCGTAAAGCTTCAATTAAGAAGAAGAACAAGCGTCCTCCATCAAGAGCGGGAACCGGTAATAAGTTAAATAAACCAAGATTTATACTTAAAACAGCTGCCAAACTAAGAACACGAATGACACCATAATCTACTACTTGGTCTGTTAAATTATAAATCCCTACCGGACCTGATAAATCATTAATAGAAAACTGACCCGTCACTAATTTTACTAAGGAATCAAAAATTAATTTTGTCCAAGTATACGTCTGCTCAAATCCTGATTTAATAGAGCCAAAGATAGATTTTTCTACAGGAGAGTATACACCAATTCTACCAACCTTTTCTTTACCTTCTGTATCAGCAGTTGGCGTTACTTTCACATTAAATTTCTCGCTATCACGTTGTACATGAAGCGTAATTTCCTTATTTGGGTTTTCTCGTACAATCGTTACAACATCTTTCCATGAACTCGTATCTTTCCCATCGATTGCTTGAATCGTATCATCTTGTTTCAATCCTGCTTGTTCTGCAACACTACCCTTCATTACTTTACCAATCATCGGCTTATCAACTGGAATGCCTTGTACCAATCCGATGATAACAAAAATAACAAATGCAAGAATGAAGTTCATAGCAGGACCTGCAAAGATTGTTAATGCTCGCTGTCCTAACGTTTTAGAACCAAATTGTCTGTTAAACGGTGCAATTTGTATTTCTTCTCCCGCTGACACAATACGAGCTTTTTCGTTTACGCGGAATGTTTGCAATTCCTCTTCATACTCTTCGTAACCAGAAATCGTGAGATGATGTTCTAAATCAGCTTGTTCTACTTCAATCACGCGAACATTTGGATACTTTTCGTGCCCGTCTAAAACTAATTTCATAACCTCTTCGTTTTCATTTAACACAAGTCCAACTTTTTTTCCCGGTTTTAATTCAACCGTTTCTGCATCCTCGCCAGCCATTCTAACATAGCCTCCAAGAGGTAGTAGCCGAACTGTATAAACCGTTTCATTCTTTTCAAATGAAAATATTTTTGGTCCAAAACCAATTGCAAACTCGCGGCATAAAATACCTGCTCTTTTTGCGAAATATAGATGCCCTAGCTCATGGAAAAATACGAGTGCACCGAAAATTAATATAAAGGCAATCGCTGTATTCAATCCCATAACCACCTTTGCTAAATTTGTTCCATCACAAATCGTCTTGTGGCTGCATCAATTTCCTGAATTTCCTCTAAGCTCGGACGTGCAATGACATTGTGATGGTGCATTGCTTTTTCAATGAGGTCTTCTACTGTTAAGAAACCAATTTTCTTTTGTAAAAAGGCTGCTACAGCTACTTCATTTGCCGCATTCATTACAGCTGGCATGCTCCCGCCCATCTTTCCAGCTTCATACGCAAAACGCAGGCAACGGAAACGCTCTTGATTCATTTGTTCAAAATGCAGTGTTCCAATTTCCCATAGATTTAACTGTTTTGTATCAGAGAGAGGAAACCTGTCAGGATATGTAAGTGCATATTGAATTGGTACACGCATATCTGGTGAGCCGAGCTGTGCCATTACACTACGATCTTCAAATTCAACCATAGAATGAATAATGCTTTCTTTATGTAAAACAACATCGATTTGCTCATAAGGTATGCCGAAAAGCCAATGTGCTTCAATCACTTCCAGCCCCTTATTCATCATTGTAGCAGAATCAATTGTAATTTTCGAACCCATTGACCAGTTAGGATGACGAAGCGCATCTTCCACAGTCACATGATATAATTCATCTCTCTTTTTATCACGGAAACTTCCACCTGAAGCAGTGATAATTAAGCGGGAAATTCGCTTTTCATTTTCTCCATTCAAACATTGAAAAATAGCCGAATGCTCACTATCTACTGGAAGTAGCGGCACATTATGTTTGCGTGCAGCTTCCATTACAATATGCCCCGCAGTTACTAATGTTTCTTTATTCGCAATTCCAATTGTCTTTTTCGCCTCAATTGCACGAAGTGTAGGTAACAATCCTACGCTACCTACAACAGCATTGATTACAACTTCTGCATCTGGGTGAAGAGCTACCTCTAATAGTCCTTCGTCACCGTATACTACTTTTGTATTTCCAGAAACGGATTGTAACCTTACAACATCTTCTTCTCTTTGTACAGAAACAAGCTGAGGAGAAAATTCTTGAATGACTTTTAGTGCGTAATCAATATTTTTCCCTACAGAAAAAGCAACGAGACGGAATTGGTCTGGATGCAAGCGCAGTACATCTAAAGTTTGCGTTCCAATTGACCCACTTGCACCTAATAAACTAATGTTTTTCATAACTCCAACCCCTCGTTTTATTATGAAATGAAATGTAAGAAATGTAAAATTGGTAATACGAACAACCAACTATCTGTTCGATCTAATATTCCACCGTGTCCAGGTAAGATTGTACCTGAATCTTTCACACCGTAATGACGTTTAAATGCAGATTGTACTAAATCACCAATTTGTCCAAAAATAGAGATTGCGATTGTAACAACAATTAACATTCCAACATTTCCTTGAACTGTGAAAAACATATTGTATACAAAAGCAACGACAATCCCGCAAACAATACCACCTAATGAACCTTCTATCGTTTTATTCGGACTAATCTCTGGCCACAATTTTCTTTTTCCAATTGCTTTTCCTATGAAATATGCGCCTGAATCAGTTGCCCAAATGACAAATAATGCATAAAACACATAATGGATTCCTGCTATTCTCGTTTCATTTAAATATAAGAACCCCATTGCAACATACGTTGTTGCCATAAGTAAAAATGAAGCATTGTCAAAAGTAAATGTATTCTTCGAAAGGACTGTATATGATAAAAGTAATAAAACAATCAAAAATGTGATTTCTAATTTATCTAATCCAATCCAATCAAAAAATCCTAATGCATTACTGGGAACTAAAATAATCCATAATAATAATGCAGCTAAAAACGTTGGTACCGAAATAAGTGTAAGCTTGTTCATACGAACTAATTCATATAATCCAATTGAAGCAAGTGCATACACTAAAACTGTAAAAGGCACGCCACCGTAAAATACGATGGGAATGAATAGCGCGGCAGCAATCACTCCAGTAATAATTCTCTGTTTCACTACCAAACCCTCTCTTTCTACACGCCTCCGAATCTGCGCCCTCTATGTTGAAAGTCTGTAATCGCATTTAGCAAATGTTCCTCGGTAAAATCTGGCCAATACACATCTGTAAACCAAAGCTCCGAATACGCAATTTGCCATAGCATGAAATTACTAATACGCAATTCCCCACTTGTACGAATAAGCAAGTCTGGGTCAGGTAAAGAACTTGTCATTAAGTATGAAGAAAGCATTTCTTCATTTATATCTTCTGAACGAACTTTCCCTTCTTCGTTATCTTTCATCATATGTTGCACAGCAGAAACGATTTCATCGCGACTTCCATAGTTTAACGCAAAATTAAGAATTAATCCCGTGTTCTCTTTTGTATCTTCCATGGCCTTCTCCATCGCTCTGCGCGTATGCGTAGGAAGACGATCTTTTTGTCCAATTACTCGGACTTGTACATTTTCTTCAATCAATTCTGGTAAAAATGTACCTAAAAATTCTTCTGGAAGCTTCATTAAATAATCGACTTCCTTTTTCGGTCTTTTCCAGTTCTCAGTTGAAAAAGCATAAAGAGTCAGCACTTTCACATCAAGTTTACTAGCAAATTTCGTAATTTTTTTTACTACTTGCATTCCTTCATGATGTCCAGCAATACGAGGCATTGCTCTTCTTTTCGCCCATCTTCCATTACCATCCATAATGATTGCAATGTGCTCTGGGATATGCCCCTTTTTCACTTCTTCAATGAGATGATCAAACGATGTGACCTTTTTACCTTTAAAAAAAGGAAACTTTTTAAACATCATTCATACCCTCCAACAAGCAGACGTATGCCTAAAAGTGTAAAAAGACCCCCTTAAGAAGAGGGTCATATTTGCGAAGGTATCGCTATTACACTTCCATGATTTCTTTTTCTTTGTTTTTTGCGATTTCGTCAACTTTTGCAATATATTTATCTGTTTCTTTTTGGATATCTTCTGTATATCCTCTTAAGTCGTCTTCTGTAATCTCGCCAGCTTTTTCAAGTTTTTTAAGATCATCATTAGCATCACGACGTACGTTACGAACCGCTACTTTTGCCTCTTCAGCATATTTCTTAACAGTTTTTACTAGGTCTTTACGACGTTCTTCTGTTAATGCAGGGAATGCGATACGAATTACTGATCCGTCGTTAGAAGGATTTAATCCTAAATCAGCTTTTAAAATTGCTTTTTCAATATCACCGATAGATGTTTTATCATACGGTTGAATTACAAGTAAACGTGCTTCAGGCACTGTAATATTCGCTAATTGCACAACAGGTGTTGGTGCACCATAATAATCAACTTGTACTTTATCTAATGCAGACGCGCTTGCACGACCAGCACGAACTGAAGCTAACTCACGAGAATAAGCAGCAACTGCTTTTTCCATTTTTTCATTTGCAGTTTTTAATACTTGTTGTCCCATGTTTATTTCCCCCTTACAATTGTTCCAATATTTTCGCCTAAAACGGCACGTTTAATATTACCTTTTTCCATAACTGAGAATACAATTAATGGAATATCATTATCCATACATAAAGAAGAAGCAGTAGAATCCATTACACCTAAACCTTCTTTTAATACATCTAAGTAAGTAAGTGTTTCATATTTCGTAGCTGTTGGGTCAATAGATGGATCTGCATTATATACGCCATCTACATTGTTTTTCGCCATTAAAATAACATCAGCTTCAATTTCCGCTGCACGTAATGCTGCAGTTGTATCCGTAGAGAAGTATGGGTTACCTGTACCTGCCGCGAAAATAACAACACGTTTCTTCTCTAAGTGACGAACTGCTTTACGACGAATGTAAGGTTCTGCCACTTGACGCATTTCAATAGAAGTTTGAACACGTGTTTGAATCCCAATGTTCTCCAAACTATCTTGAAGTGCTAATGAATTCATAACGGTTGCTAACATGCCCATGTAGTCCGCTCCTGCACGATCCATGCCCATTTCGCTTCCGATTTTCCCACGCCAAATGTTACCGCCACCAACAACAACAGCAACCTCTACATCAAGTTCTGCAATTTCTTTCACTTGTTCTGCAACTGATTTAATAACAGCTGGGTTAATTCCAAATCCTTTTTCACCAGCTAAAGCTTCACCGCTTAGCTTTAAAACAACACGATTATATTTCGGTTTACTCATAATGAACCTCCAATTGCTTACATCTTTATTTTAAAAAAGGGAACACAATGTGTTCCCTAATCTGTATTAGTTGTTACCTTTTACTTGGTTCATTACTTCTTCAGCAAAGTTGTCTTCACGCTTCTCGATACCTTCACCAACAGCGTAGCGAACGAATCCTTTTACCGTTCCGCCTTTAGACTCAACGAACTGACGAACTTTCATATCAGGGTTTTTAACGAATGCTTGGTCAAGTAAACAAATTTCTTCGAAGAATTTACCTAGGCGACCTTCAACCATTTTAGCAACGATTTTTTCAGGCTTGCCTTCGTTTAAAGCTTGTTGTGTTAATACTTGACGCTCATGCTCAACTTCTTCAGCTGTTACAGCATCGCGGTCGATGTATTTAGGGTTAACTGCTGCAACGTGCATTGCTACGTCTTTAGCAGCTGCTTCATCAGTAGAACCTTCAAGAACTGTTACTACACCAATACGTCCACCCATATGTAGGTAAGCGCCGAATGCATCTGCATCAGTTTTTGTTACGATTTCGAAACGACGAAGTGTAAGTTTTTCACCGATTTTAGCGATTGCTTCGTTAATGTGTTCTTCTACTGTTTTACCGTTTGCAATTGTTTGAGTCATAGCTTCTTCAACAGTTGCAGGCTTGTTAGCTAATAAGTGAGCAGCTAATTCTTTTGTTAAAGCTTGGAAACCTTCGTTTTTCGCAACGAAATCAGTTTCAGAGTTTAATTCTAAGATTAAAGCATCGTTACCTTGTGTTTCGATGTATGTTAAACCTTCAGCAGCAATGCGGTCTGCTTTTTTCGCAGCTTTCGCAATACCTTTTTCACGTAAGAAATCAATTGCTTTCTCCATGTCGCCATTCATTTCTGTTAAAGCTTTTTTGCAGTCCATCATACCTGCGCCAGTTTTTTCGCGAAGTTCTTTTACCATTTGTGCAGTAATTGCCATACTTTTCATCCTCCTAAAATATGTATTTATACCTTAAAAAAGGTGATAAAAGGCCGAACCCCTTATCACCTTTCCAAATTTGTTACGCAGTAACAGTTTCTTCACCTTGTTTTGCTTCAAGGATCGCGTCTGCCATTTTAGATGTAAGAAGTTTTACAGCACGAATTGCATCATCGTTTGCTGGGATTACGTGATCGATCTCGTCTGGATCACAGTTTGTATCAACGATACCGATGATTGGAATGTTTAATTTGCGTGCTTCAGCAACTGCGATACGCTCTTTACGAGGGTCTACTACGAATAATGCACTTGGAAGACCTTTCATATCTTTAATACCGCCTAAGAATTTTTCAAGACGCTCTAACTCTTTTTTAAGTTGAACAACTTCTTTCTTAGGAAGTACATCGAATGTACCATCTTCTTGCATTCTTTCGATGTCTTTAAGACGCTTGATACGCTTTTGGATTGTTTGGAAGTTTGTTAACGTTCCACCTAACCAACGTTGGTTAACGAAGTACATACCAGCACGAGTTGCTTCTTCTTTAATAGCTTCTTGTGCTTGTTTTTTTGTACCTACGAATAAAATGTCGCCACCTTCAGCAGCGATGTTACGCATTACGTTGAAAGCTTCTTCAACTTTTTTCACAGTTTTTTGTAAGTCGATGATGTAGATACCGTTACGCTCTGTGAAAATGTAACGTTTCATTTTTGGGTTCCAACGACGAGTTTGATGTCCGAAATGAACACCAGCTTCAAGCAATTGCTTCATAGAAATTACTGACATAATTTAGTTCCTCCTAAATGGTTTTTGATATCCTCCGTTTACTTCATCTCTAAGCGAAACTACAAGCGTAGCACCAACACTTAAATCAGTAAACGTGTGTACTTTGTACTGACACCACTGCTTACTATATCATAATGAAATATTACAATCAAGTCGAAAATGCGAACAATGTAAAACTTTCTTTTTGATTATGATTTTACTCTTCTTTCTCCCCTGCTTCAGTTCCAGTATTACCACTCTTTTTCTACTTTAAGCAACCTTGTCCAATGAAGAAAACTAAAATTTCCCGCACGTTAAATCACAATAAATCTCTCAAAAAATACAAAAAGCTCTCCTCATACGAGAAGAGCTTTCCTTAAAAATTAGTTTGTTTTTAATTTAGCAAGTTCATGTAAAAACTTGTCGTTTAATACTTTAATATATGTTCCTTTCATCCCTAAAGAACGAGACTCAATAACTCCTGCACTTTCTAATTTACGAAGTGCGTTTACGATTACAGAACGAGTAATTCCAACGCGATCAGCGATTTTACTTGCAACAAGTAAACCTTCTGTTCCGTTTAATTCTTCGAAGATGTGCTCAATTGCTTCTAGCTCACTGTATGATAACGAGCTAATTGCCATTTGAACAACCGCTTTACTACGCGCTTCTTCTTCGATTTCTTCCGCTTTTTCACGTAAGATTTCCATACCTACTACAGTTGAGCTGTATTCAGCAAGAATTAAATCATCATCTAAGAATTCTTGACCAAGACGAGCTAACACTAGTGTACCTAGACGCTCACCGCCACCAACGATTGGTACGATTGTAGTTAAACCTTGACCGAATAATTCTTTGTTTTCTACAGGGAATGCTGTATATGCACTATTTACATCTAAGTTTGAAGATGTTTCTGTAATATTAAATAAGCTTTGTGTATACTCTTCTGGGAATTGGCGCTCTGCAAGCATTTGTTTCATACGCTCGTTCTCGATTTGTTGGTGAATTGCATATCCTAATAATTTACCACGACGACTTACAACGAATACGTTTGCTTCAATTACTTCACACATTGTATCTGACATTTCTCTAAAGTTAACAGGCTTGCCTGCTGCGCTCTGTAATAACGCATTTAATTTTCTCGTTTTTGCTAATAATTCCATTTCTAAAGTTCCTCCTACATGTTACTCACATATTTTTTCATCACTTGGAAACTAGGGCGAGTCACCTGATGACACTATTACAAAATAAACTGGCTCACATCTTTATTTTTAGCAATCGTTGCTAATTTTTCCTCTACATATTGAGGTGTTATCGTTATTTTCTCTAACGTAATTTCAGATGCTTCAAACGATAAATCTTCAAGAAGTTTCTCCATAATGGTATGAAGTCTTCTCGCTCCAATATTATCCGTATCTTGATTAACTTGATAAGCAATCTCAGCAATCTTACGAATAGCATCGTCAGAAAATTCAATTTCTATACCCTCAGTTGCTAACAATGCTATATATTGTTTCACTAAAGCATTATCAGGTTCTACAAGAATTTTAACAAAATCATCAACCGATAATTTTGTTAATTCCACTCGGATTGGGAATCTCCCTTGCAGTTCTGGGATCAAATCAGACGGTTTGGACATATGGAAGGCACCAGCCGCAATAAATAAAATATAATCTGTTTTCACCGATCCATATTTCGTTGCAACGTTCGATCCTTCTACAATTGGCAAAATGTCACGCTGTACACCTTCACGCGATACGTCCACGCTATTCGACTGCTTACCAGCAATTTTGTCAATTTCATCAATAAAAATAATCCCGAGCTGTTCAGCACGATAAACAGCCTCTTGTGTAACTTCATCCATATCAATTAAGCGCTGTGCTTCCTCATTTGTCAAGACTTTTCTTGCTTCTTTTACAGAAAGTTTGCGTTTTTTCGTTTTTTTCGGCATAAAACTTCCTAATGCATCTTGGAAATTCATCCCCATTTGTTCCATACCAGTTCCTTGCAACATATCGAACATAGAAGACTGTTGTTCCGTCACTTCAATCGATACAATCTCTTCTTCAAGTAAACCGGCAGCAAGTTTCTTTTCAACTTCTCGGCGATTCTTTTCAATTTCTGTGTCATCTTGTGTTTCAGATGTCTGATTCGCATTTTGATTTCCACCAAATAACATCTCTAACGGATTTTTGAATCCAGATTGTTTTTGTGGACTCGGTACCAAAATTTCAACAAGCCGTTGATTCGCTTGCTCCTCAGCTTTATCTTTAACCTTTACAACCATTTCTTCTTTTACAATACGAACTGAAGTTTCTACAAGGTCACGCACCATAGATTCTACATCCCGGCCGACATATCCAACTTCTGTGAATTTCGTCGCCTCAACCTTAATAAAAGGTGCCCCAACGAGCCTCGCCATTCGTCGTGCTACCTCTGTCTTTCCGACCCCTGTCGGTCCAATCATTAAAATGTTCTTTGGAGCAATTTCATCGCGTAAATCTTCTGCTAGTTTACTGCGACGATATCGATTTCTAAGTGCTACTGCAACCGCTTTTTTCGCATCTTTTTGACCAATAATATATTGATCCAATTTTTCTACAATTTGACGCGGAGTAAAATGTAAATGCATATAAAATGCCTCCCTTACGATTCTACAATTCTTCCACAATAATGTTGTGATTTGTATACACACAAATGTCACCAGCAATTTCTAAACTTGCTTTCGCAATTGCTTTTGCTGTTAAATGTTCACTTGCATGTTGCTTTAAAGCTCGACCAGCTGCAAGCGCATAATGTCCACCTGAACCGATTGCTAAAATGCCATCATCCGGTTCTATTACTTCTCCTGTTCCTGAAACAAGCAGTAACGTTGTTTGATCCATAACGATTAACATCGCTTCCAATTGACGTAGCATTTTATCACCACGCCATTGTTTCGCCATTTCAACTGCAGCACGTTGTAGGTTTCCATTATACTCTTCTAATTTCCCTTCAAACATTTCAAAAAGAGTAAACGCATCCGCAACGGAACCTGCAAATCCAGCTAACACCTTCCCTTGAAATAGCTTTCGAACTTTGCGTGCTGTATGCTTCATCACAACAGCATTACCAAATGTCACTTGTCCGTCGCCAGCCATAGCACACTCTCCATTATGGTGAATGGCAAATATCGTTGTAGCGTGGAAATTTCCCATAGAAAAAACTCCTTTTTATGTTTTTATAGCTTTAAAAGCAATTTATGCCCGCGGGTGATGCTTCATGTAAACAGAACGCAATCTTTCTTTTGAAACATGCGTATAAATTTGTGTCGTTGATAAATTTTCATGACCCAGTAACTCCTGTACAGTTCGTAAATCTGCACCTTCATCTAACATATGTGTAGCAAATGTATGCCTTAACATATGCGGACTTATTCGCATTGTAAGAGAAGCTTTCTTAATGAGCTCATTTAAAATATAACGCACACCTCGATCTGTTAACGGCGTACCCTTTGCATTTAAAAACACCATTTGAGAGTGTTCCTCCGTTTTTTTAGCTAACTGTTTTCTCCCGTTTTCTATATAAGTAGTTAAAGCATCTTGCGCATAACTTCCGAATGGAACGTACCTTTGTTTTTTGCCTTTTCCCGTCACTAGAATCGTCCCTACTGAAAAATCAATATCAGCAAGTTGTAAACTTACACATTCACTCACACGGATCCCTGTTGCATACATAAGCTCTAATAAAGCTTGATTCCTTTGACCAAGTGGCGTTCCTGTATCAGAAACTTCAAACAATTTCTCTAATTCTTCAACGTACAAAAACTTTGGGATTGACCATTCTTTTTTGGGGAGTGACGCAAGTGCAAACGGATTATCTTCTCGATATCCTTCACGCATCAGAAAACGATATAAACTTCGTAAACTTGATACTTTTCTCGCGACAGATTTACGGGCTAGCTTTTCATCGTGTAACGTCGTTAAATACAAACGAACATCTACGTATGTAACATCTAAAAAAGAGGATATACCTTCTCGCTCCATAAATTGCACAAAATGTTCTAAATCATTTTGATAACTCGCAATTGTATATTTTGAATAATTTCTTTCAATTTGTAAATATCCAACGAATAATTGTAACAATTTCTTCACATTCACACAACTCACCTCAATAAAGGCTACTAAATCGTATCACAACTCAGTAGCCTTTGCAAGAAATTTAACTAAATATTTACAAAATTTTGAATTGTTTCTAAAGCGCGTGTTGCGTATGCTTCATTTCGCTCTTGTTTCTTTTTAATTTTCTTTTCTAACGGTGCAAATAAACCAAAGTTTGCATTCATCGGTTGGAAGTTTTTCGCGTTTGTTGCAGTAATATAATTCGCCATACTTCCCATTGCAGTTACTGGTGGCAATACAACAGGCTCTTCTTCTTTTACAAGGCGCGCTGCATTAATCCCCGCTAATAGTCCTGAAGCAGCCGATTCTACATATCCTTCAACACCTGTCATTTGCCCCGCAAAGAATAAATCATCACGATGTTTATATTGGTATGTTGGACGAAGTAATTTCGGTGAATTAATAAACGTATTGCGATGCATGACACCATAGCGTACAATTTCTGCATTTTCCAGTCCAGGAATTAATTGTAATACTTCTTTTTGAGGTCCCCACTTTAAATGTGTTTGGAACCCAACAATATTGTATAACGTTCCTGCTGCATCGTCTTGGCGTAATTGAACAACAGCGTATGGTGTTTTTCCTGTTTTCGGATCCTCTAGCCCCACTGGTTTCATCGGTCCAAATAACAATGTCTGTCTACCACGGCTTGCCATTACTTCTACAGGCATACATCCTTCAAAGAATACTTCTTTCTCAAATTCTTTTAATGGCACTGTCTCTGCAGCAATTAAAGCATCATAAAAACGGTCGAACTCTTCTTCTGTCATTGGGCAGTTTAAATATGCCGCTTCGCCCTTATCATAACGAGATTTTAAATATACTTTGTTCATATCGATGCTGTCTTTTTCCACAATTGGTGCAGCTGCATCATAGAAATAAAAATAATCTTCACCCGTTAACTCTTTTAGCTGTGCAGAAAGATTTGGAGATGTAAGTGGACCTGTTGCAATAACAGTTGGTCCTTCTGGGATTTCTGTAATCTCTTCATTCATTACAGTTACGTTCGGATGATTCTTCACATATTCAGTTACCTTTGCTGCGAACTCATGACGGTCTACAGCTAAAGCTCCTCCTGCTGGTACAGAACACTCATCAGCTGCACGAATAATAACAGAGTCCATTCGGCGCATTTCTTCTTTAATAACCCCAACAGCGTTTGTTAATGTATTTGCACGAAGTGAGTTACTACATACTAACTCAGCAAATTTATCTGTATGATGAGCCGGCGTTTGTCTTACTGGTCTCATTTCATATAATTTTACTTGGACACCACGTTTTGCAATTTGGTAAGCTGCTTCACTTCCTGCAAGACCTGCACCAATGACGTTTACTACTTGTGTTGTCATGTATTTATCACCTTTCCTTTTCTATCCCGAAAAAAATGTGAGCAGTTACGCTCACATTTGTTGTTCTTCTTCATAATCACAAGAAATACATTGTACCTGAACGCCTTTTTTCAACTTCTTCTCTACGAGCATGCCTTCACATTTCGGACACTTCCGACCAATCGGTTTATCCCAAGATACAAAGTCGCATTCTGGATACGTGCCACATCCATAGAAAAGACGTTTCTTTTTATTGCTTCGGCGTTCAATAATTTGTCCTTTATCACATTTCGGACAAGTTACACCGATTTCTTTCACAATCGGTTTTGTATTACGACAATCAGGGAAATTAGAACAAGCCATAAACTTCCCGTATTTGCCCATTTTAAAGACCATCGGGTGACCACATAATTCACAATCTTCCCCAGCTGGCTCATCTTTAATCTCGACTTCACGCATCTCCTTTTCCGCTTTTTCTAAGCGGGGTTCAAAGCCTACGTAGAAATCATCAACAATTTTTACCCAATTTGCTTTTCCCTCTTCTACTTCATCAAGGTTTTGCTCCATATTGGCCGTAAATTCAATGTTAATAATTTCTGGGAAAAACTCTAAAATAAGTTCAATTACAATTTCTCCAAGTTCAGTAGGAACAAAGCGTTTATTGTCTAATGCAACATACCCTCGCTTTTGAATCGTTTCAAGTGTCGGTACGTAAGTAGACGGTCTCCCAATTCCAAGCTCTTCAAGTGTCCTAACTAAACGGGCCTCTGTATAACGTGGTGGTGGCTGCGTAAAGTGCTGCTTTGGCTCCACATCTTTTGAAAATACGGTCTCTCCTATTTCTAAAGGAGGCAGCATTTTATCTTTTTCTTCCGCACCATCATCTTTCGATTCTACATAAACTTTCATAAACCCTGGAAATTTCACTACTGAGCCACTTGCACGGAATTGAACGTTATTATTAATGAGTCTAGCTGTAACAGTATCCATTATAGCAGATGCCATTTGACTTGCAACAAATCGCTCCCAAATCAATTTGTATAAACGATGTTGATCACGACTTAAGAAACTTTTCAGCTCCTCTGGCTTTCTCATCACAGAAGTTGGACGAATTGCCTCATGCGCGTCTTGTGCATTTGCTTTTTTCGTTTCCTTCTTCTTCTCTGTTCCTATGTATTCCGAACCAAACGCTTCAGTAATGTAAGAACGTGCTTCTTCTTGAGCTGTTTCTGAAATACGCGTTGAGTCTGTTCTCATATACGTAATAAGACCTACAGTTCCCTGTTTACCAATATCTATTCCTTCGTATAGCTGCTGTGCAAGCATCATTGTTTTCTTCGCTCGCATATTTAATTTACGTGCAGCTTCTTGCTGTAAAGAAGACGTTGTAAATGGTAATGCAGGATTACGTTTTCGCTCTTTTTTCGTTACATTTTCAACTGAAAACGCATTGTCTTTCATTGTTTCAATTATGTCTTTTACTTGCGCTTCATTTGTTAATTGAACCTTTTCTCCGTTTACACCGTAAAAAGATGCTTCAAATGTGTCTTTTCCTTTTACAAATTCTGTTTTAATTGTCCAGAACTCTTCCGGAATAAAGCTTTGAATTTCTTTTTCACGATCAATAATTAAACGAACCGCTACAGATTGTACACGTCCTGCACTTAATCCTTTTTTGACTTTCTTCCATAATAAAGGACTAATATTATAACCAACAAGGCGATCAAGTATTCGTCTTGCTTGTTGCGCGTCTACTAAATCCATATTAATTGCACGAGGATGTTTAAATGACTCTTTAATTGCATCTTTTGTAATTTCATTAAATACAACCCGGCAATCTGATTCAACATCTACATTTAACGTATTCGCTAAATGCCAAGCAATCGCTTCTCCTTCGCGGTCTGGATCGGCTGCGAGATAAACTTTTTTTGCTTTTTTTGCTGCTGATTTTAAATCTTTTAAAACAGGACCTTTACCACGAATGGTAATATACTTCGGGGTGAAGTTGTTCTTTACTTCTATCCCCATTTGGCTTTTAGGTAAATCGCGAACATGTCCCATAGACGCGACGACTTTGTATTTTTTCCCTAAATATTTCTCAATGGTTTTCGCCTTAGAAGGCGACTCCACGATTACGAGGTAATCTGACATGCTAGTGCCTCCTTAAGAGGTGGATTCAAGTCTTCATTAATCTTATTGATTTCTCTTGTTTTTGTCAATCAAGAATGAGTATAACATACAGTGCCAATCTACCATTTGTCAATAATTGTTTAATAAAAACATAAAAATATAAGGTTAATTTAAAAATTCTTCGAGAATATCCTCTGCTTTCTGAACAAGTTTTGCCCCTTGCTTTATGAGTTGATTTGTTCCTGCTGCACTTTCCGTAAAAATAGGACCTGGAAGAGCAAATACCTCTCTATTTTGTTCTAAAGCGAGATCTGCTGTAATAAGCGAGCCGCTTTTTGATTTTGCTTCCACTACTAAAACCCCTTTACAAAGACCACTTATAATTCGATTTCGCTTCGGGAAATACCATTTTTTAGGAGGGTAATGAGGTGGATATTCTGTTAATAACAGTACATTATTATCCCACATTTTATAAAAATGACCATTTTCTTTCGGATACATATACTGTAGGCCATGCCCTAAGACAGCAATAGTGGAACTATGTTGCTGCACTGCGATTTGGTGAGCAATCGTATCAATTCCACTTGCAAAGCCGCTTACAATTAACCATTCTTTATCTATTAGCGGTTGTAAAATAGATTGTATGCTTCCTTTCCCATATAAAGAAGGTTTTCTTGTTCCAACTACTGCAATTTTATTTATTTTTCCTAATAATTCTCTCTTTCCTTTTCCATATAAAACGAAAGGCGGATCTGGTATTTCACGTAATAATTCCGGATAATCATCATCCCATATTGTGACGTGAAAAATACGATTTTTTTCTAAATGACGTGTACATTGTGATGGGGTATATGTTTGTAAGAAGCTAACTAATTCAGAAGATTTTTTTGGAGTTAATCCAGCATATTTTTCGAATTCCACCGAGCTAAAACTACACAGTTTCTTGATCTCTGGATCCATATGCAGTAAGCGAGCTAATGCTTTCCAATGATCCGCTAACACATAATGAAGATGGAGCAATCGTTCCTTTTTCATAACCATTCTCCTTACCCATAATTTTTATTATGTAAACAGAAAAAATGTAAAAAGACACCCTCTAGCATGAAGGTGTCTTTCAAAAAGATTAATAGTTTTTACAAGTTTCAAATAATCCCTTTTCTTTTAAAACAGAGATTAAAGTTTCACCCATAACAGCTGGCGTTTCAGCAACTTTGATACCACAAGCTTCCATTGTTTTAATTTTTTCAGCAGCTGTACCTTTTCCGCCAGAAATAATGGCACCAGCATGGCCCATACGTTTCCCTGCAGGCGCTGTTTGACCACCGATAAACCCAACAACAGGTTTTGTCATATTTGCTTTTACCCACTCAGCAGCTTCTTCTTCTGCTGTTCCGCCAATTTCGCCAATCATAATAACGGCATGTGTTTCCTCATCTTCATTAAATGCTTTTAACGCATCAATAAAGTCTGTACCATTAACAGGGTCACCACCGATACCTACAGCAGTTGATTGACCGATGCCTTCTTGTGTTAATTGATGTACAGCTTCATATGTTAATGTACCAGATCGAGATACAATACCTACATGACCTTTTTTATGAATATATCCTGGCATAATACCAATCTTACATTCATCAGGTGTAATTACACCCGGACAGTTTGGTCCAAGTAAACGTGTCTGTTTACCTGCCATATATTTCTTAACTTTAACCATATCTAATACAGGGATTCCTTCTGTAATACATACTACTAAGTCAATCTCTGCATCAACAGCTTCCATAATTGCATCAGCCGCAAAAGCAGGTGGAACGTACACAACTGAAGCGTTTGCGCCCGTTGCTTTTACAGCATCTTCTACTGTATTAAAGACAGGTACGCCTTCAATTTCAGTGCCGCCTTTACCAGGTGTTACACCACCGACAATTTTCGTACCATATTCAATCATTTGTTTTGTATGGAATAAACCTTGTGAACCAGTAATACCTTGTACAATAACTTTTGTATCTTTATTAACTAATACACTCATTTTTCTCCCCCGCTTTCTATTAGCCCACTAGTGATACAATTTTTTGTGCACCGTCTGCCATAGATTCTGCTGCAACGATATTTAAACCAGACTCATTTAAAATCTTCTTACCTAATTCTACATTTGTACCTTCAAGACGAACAACAAGTGGTAATTCAAGGCCTACTTGTTTCGTTGCTTCAATAACACCTTCTGCGATTACATCACATTTCATAATGCCACCAAAAATGTTAACGAAAATACCTTTTACATTTTTGTCAGAAAGGATAATTTTGAACGCTTCTGTAACTTTTTCAGCTGTAGCACCGCCACCAACATCTAAGAAGTTAGCCGGATCACCATGGTAATGTTTAATGATATCCATTGTTGCCATTGCTAATCCTGCGCCATTAACCATACAACCAATATTTCCATCTAAAGGAATATAGTTTAAGTCATATTTAGATGCTTCGATTTCCTTTGGATCTTCTTCTTCAAGATCACGAAGTTCTAAAATATCTTTATGACGATATAATGCATTAGAATCGAAGTTTAATTTTGCATCTAATGCCATAACTTTCCCGTCACCTGTTGTAACAAGTGGGTTGATTTCTGCAATAGAACAATCTTTTTCGATATAAGCACGATATAAGCCCATCATAAACTTCACTGCTTGTCCAACAAGCTCTTTTGGAATATTGATGTTAAATGCAATGCGGCGTGCTTGGAAGCCTTGCAGACCTACTGCTGGATCAATATATTCTTTAAAGATTTTTTCTGGTGTTTTTTCTGCTACTTCTTCAATTTCTGTTCCACCTTCTTCAGAAGCCATTAGAACAACTTGAGAAGTCGCACGGTCTAAAACTAGACCTACATAATATTCTTTTTTAATATCGCAACCTTCTTCGATAAGTAAGCGTTTTACTTCCTTACCTTCAGGACCTGTTTGATGCGTAACAAGCGTAGTACCTAAAATACTTTCCGCATATGTACGAACTTCTTCTAAATTTTTCGCAACTTTTACACCACCAGCTTTGCCGCGTCCACCAGCGTGAATTTGCGCTTTTACTACACATACATCTGTTCCTAATTCTTTCGCTGCTTCTACAGCTTCTTCTACTGTAAAGGCAACCTTCCCGTTCGGAACGCTAACCCCATAGCTTCTAAGGACTGCCTTACCTTGATACTCATGGATATTCATGGTCCCATCCTCCCCTGTTTTACTCAAAAAGTTTTTTAATGTTTAAAAAACACTACATTGCCATTGTATAAAATGATTGCCACGCTGTCTACAATAAAGTGTCAGAAAACTGAAATCGCTTTATTCTTTTTTGAAAATAGTAATGTTAATATGCCAAAATAAAAAAATAAGCTGTGGATTCACAGCTTATTTTTGAATCATATCTTTAATTGGTGCAAATGTTTTTCGGTGTTCTTCTAATACGCCATACGTCTCAATCGCTTGTAAATGTTGCTTTGTTCCATAACCCATGTGCTGTTCAAAACCATATTCAGGATGTTCCTTACCTAGTTCCTTCATCATACGATCACGCGTGACTTTCGCAATAATAGATGCAGCTGAGATAGAAATACTTTTTGCATCTCCTTTAATAATGGACGTTTGCGGAATTTGGGTAGGAAGTTTCATTGCATCAATTAATAAATGCTCTGGTGTACATGATAAATTTGCAATTGCATCTAACATTGCTCGTTTCGTTGCTTGATAAATATTTATCTCATCAATAACCTGCGGCGATACAATTCCAACACCAATTGCTACTGCTTTTTCTTTAATTTCATCATAGAAACGCTCACGTTTCGCTTCACTTAGCTTTTTAGAGTCATTTAGCCCTGGTATATAGAAATCTTTTGGAAGGACAACAGCAGCTGTAACAACAGGCCCAGCTAACGGCCCCCTTCCTACTTCATCAATTCCAGCAATATATAATAGTCCCTGTCCACGTAATGCTTGTTCATATCTAGACATCTCTAAAAATTGCTCTCTTTCTTTTTGCGCCTGCTCTTTCTGTTTATGCCATTTCACAATTAACTTTTCAACGCCTTTTCGCTCATCTTTTATTAACATTTGAAAGCGTTCATCTTCTTCGGCCAAAATTTCTTGCAATAAACACTCTACTTCTTGAATTGTTAATTTTTGCATTTTGTGTACACTCCTTTTTTAAAAATAACCAAAAAGAAAAGACGTACAAACGTACGTCTTATACCTCTTCTACAAATTCATCCGGCGTTTCAAATGTCATTTTTCCAAGTTTACCACCACGAAGTTCACGAAGAACAAGTTCTGACGTCTTATCATAATCAATCATTCCGCCACCCATTAGACAGCCTCTATTCTTGCCAATCGCATCAAATAATTCAACAATATCTTCTGGTATTTCACTTAGTTTATAACGTTCTTTTAATCGCTCTGGATATTGTTTTTCCATAAAGCGAAGTGCATATACAGCAACATCTTGTAAGTTTAAAATAGAATCTTTAATCGCACCAGTCGTTGCAAGACGAAGTCCTACTAATTCATCTTCAAATTTCGGCCATAAAATACCCGGTGTGTCTAACAACTCCATTTCCTTACCTACTTTAATCCACTGCTGAGCTGTTGTAACACCTGGGCGATCACCTGTTTTCGCGATGTTTTTCTTTGCTAATTTATTAATTAACGTAGATTTCCCGACGTTCGGAATCCCAACGATTAATGCACGAATCGCTCTCGGCTTAATCCCTTTTGCGATCATTTTATCGAACTTTTCTTTTACAAGCACTTTACATGCAGCTGTAATTTCTTTCATACCTTGTCCAGCTTGCGCATTAATCGAAATCGCTTTATGACCTTTTTCTTCAAAATAAGCGATCCATTGCTTCGTTAAGCGATCATCAGCCATATCAGCTTTATTTAAAACGACCAATCTCGGTTTATGTGTAATAATTTCATCAATCATCGGATTTCGGGAAGATAAAGGTAAACGAGCGTCTACAAGTTCAATTACAACATCGATTAACTTTAACTTTTCTGTTACTTGGCGTCTCGCTTTTGCCATATGCCCTGGAAACCATTGAATTGCCATGTTGCCACCTTCTTTTTTTCATTTATTTCACAATACGTGCATCTTCTAATGGCCAATATAACATATTCGCTTTTCCAATTACTTGGTCCATCGAAATCGTACCAATTGTACGACTATCTTTACTAAAACGACGATTGTCACCTAGCACAAATAATTGACCTTTTGGAACTGTTTTTTTACCTGTAATTTCTTCAAGTTTGAAATCATATGTAAGCGGTCCATCAGCAAGTTGTTTTTTCTGCTTGTCTAAATACGGTTCCTTATAAGGTTTTCCGTTAATATAGAGTTTATCATTACGATACTCAATCTCATCGCCTGGTAAGCCGATAACACGTTTAATATAATCTTTCTCTTCTGTTGCTCGGAATACGATTATGTCAAAATGCTTCGGTTCTCCAATGTGATAGCCAATCTTATTGACAATCATTCGATTACGGTCATGCAGCGTCGGTGACATTGATACACCATCTACAAGAATTGGTGCAAAGAAAAACTGTCTAATGACACCAGCCAACACAACAGCAATCAAAATTGCTTTTATCCATTCCCAAAGCGAACTCTTCTCTTTCTTCATGCATTTCCCCTCCACAATTATGTAAGCTGCCCGTATTATATCAAAATTTCATATAGATTGGAAAAAGGGAGCTTGTGCATTTACAAGCTCCCATACATGTCTTATCGAATTTCTTTAATACGTGCTGCTTTACCGCGAAGGTTACGTAAGTAGTATAACTTAGCACGACGTACTTTACCACGGCGAAGTACTTCGATTTTCGCGATTCTTGGTGTGTGGATTGGGAATGTACGCTCAACACCTACACCGTAAGAAATCTTACGAACTGTGAACGTTTCACTAATTCCGCCACCACGACGTTTAATTACAACACCTTCAAAAAGCTGAATTCTCTCACGAGTACCCTCAACTACTTTTACGTGTACACGTAAAGTGTCACCAGGACGGAATGAAGGTAGGTCAGTTTTTAATTGGCCTTTTGTAATTTCTGCGATTAATTGTTGCATATTCAATTCTCTCCTTTAAACAGATGCTCTTATAAAGTCTTTAATAAATTACAGCGGAACATCGTTAATACGGCCACTGATTTCAGTAGCACAAATGTTATAATAGCATATTGCTAGGCCTGTTGCAATAGAAAATATATGAAGTTGTTATTGTTCTCCTTTAATCTGCTCAAGCCACTTTTCTTCTTGCTTGGATAACTCACGTTCTTCAAGTAAATCTGGTCTACGTGTATATGTGCGGCGCAATGATTCCTTATGGCGCCATTCTTCAATATGCTTATGATTACCTGACATTAATACATCTGGTACTTTCATACCTCGAAAATCAGCAGGACGCGTGTAATGCGGATGTTCTAATAAACCTGTACTAAAAGAATCCTCCACCTGAGAATTTTGATTACCTAGCACTCCTGGCAAAAGACGTACAACACTGTCTGTAACAACCATGGATGCTAATTCTCCACCCGTTAACACATAGTCACCAATAGAAATTTCATCCGTTACAAGGTGCTCACGAATTCGCTCATCATATCCTTCATAATGACCACACACAAAAATCACATGTTCTTCCCTAGCGAGCTCTTCCGCCTTTTTCTGTGTAAAACGCTCCCCTTGCGGACACATTAGTACGACCCTCGGTTTACGCTCTGTCTCTTTTGTAAGTTCTTCTACAGCATCAAAAATAGGTTGCGGGGTTAATACCATACCCGCCCCGCCACCATATGGGTAATCATCTACACTGTTATGCTTACTTGTCGTATAATCACGGAAATTTACAACCCGAAGCTTAACTGCTTCTTTTTCTTGCGCTTTTTTTAAAATCGAAGATCCAAACACACCAGTGAACATATCTGGAAATAATGTTAAAATATCAATTTTCATTATAGCAATCCTTCCATCACATGAATGGTTACTAGTTTATTTTCGATGTTAACTTGCAGTACAACATCATCAATGTACGGAATTAAAAGATCTTGCCCTTTCGGACGTTTAATTACCCATACATCATTTGCACCAGGAGATAGAATCTCTTTTATCGTACCTAACGCTTCGCCATCCTCTGTTACAACTTTACAACCAATAATTTCATGGTAATAATACTCACCTTCAGCAAGTTCACCTAATTGATCTTCTGGCACCTTTAATAGAGAACCTTTAAACTTCTCTACTTCATCTACATTGTTATATCCTTCGAATGTCAATAAATCAAATGTTTTATGCTGACGATGAGAAGTGATTTTTACCGGAAGCGATTCTGTTCCTTTATCGTTCCATATGTATAACGTATTTCCTACCTTATATCGTTCTTCTGGAAAATCAGTACGAGAAATGACACGGATTTCTCCTCTAACACCATGAGTATTTACAATTTTCCCTACGTTAAACCATTTTGTCATAAACAGCATGTCACCCCTGTTTTCTATATATTTTAAGCATCTCCATTGTATATATGGAACATGCATTTTCTCTTAAAATGTTAAAAAAGGGAGAGGAACAGATCCTCGCCCTTTTAATATTTATTGAATTTCCAGTGTAACTTTTTCATGATTATGATGTCCCACTGAATACAAGAGCATTCGAATTGCTTTTGCAACTCGCCCTTGCTTTCCAATGACTTTCCCAACATCCTCAGGATGTACAGTTAATCGATATTTTATCTCTCCGTTGCAAAGTTCCTGTGTAACCTTTACATCTTCAGGATGATCTACAAGAGGCTTGACGATCGTTTCGATTAACCCTTTCATAGCCATTGCCTCAATTACTTACCTTGTTTAGATAAGTGGAATTTCTCCATGATACCTTGGTTAGAGAAAAGATTACGAACTGTATCAGATGGTTTCGCACCGTTTCCTAACCATTTTAATGCTGCTTCTTCGTCGATTTTCACTTCAGCTGGTTGAGCAACTGGATTGTAAGTACCGATTTCCTCGATGAAACGTCCGTCACGAGGAGAACGAGAATCTGCAACAACTACACGATAGAAAGGAGTCTTTTTAGCTCCCATACGTTTTAAACGAATTTTAACTGCCATTTATAAAGCACCTCCGAATTTATTTCACACAGATAATTATATTAGCAAAAAGACTATTGCTTTGTAAAGTATTTTTTCTTAACAGAGCCATCTTTTTTTCCTTACATAAATGGAAACTTCAATCCACCTAGTCCTTTTTTCTTACCTTTTTGCATGCCCGTCATCGTCTTCATCATTTTTTTCATATCTTCAAACTGTTTCAGTAGACGATTGATTTCTTGTACGGTTGTACCGCTACCTTTGGCAATACGTTTTTTACGACTAGCATTGATTATTTCCGGTTGTTCTCGCTCTAGGATTGTCATAGAACGAATAATTGCCTCAATATGCCCAATTTGTTTTTCATCAACTTGTGCATTTTTCAGCCCTTTAATTTTATTTGCACCAGGAAGCATCCCTAGCAATTCATCAAGCGGTCCAAGTTGACGCACTTGTCCAAGTTGCTCAAGGAAATCATCTAACGTAAACGAAAGCGTACGCATTTTTTGCTCAAGTTCTTTTGCTTTTTCTTCATCAACTGTAGCTTGCGCTTTTTCAATTAATGTTAGAACATCACCCATACCTAAAATACGGGATGCCATACGTTCAGGATGGAATGCTTCAATTGCATCTAACTTCTCACCCATACCAGCAAATTTAATTGGTGTATTCGTTACTGCTTTAATAGATAATGCTGCACCACCGCGCGTATCGCCATCTAATTTCGTTAAAACAACACCTGTTAAACCTAACTGTTCATGGAAGCTTTGTGCAACATTGACCGCATCTTGTCCTGTCATCGCATCGACAACTAGGAAAATTTCATCCGGTTTCGCAACTTCTTTCACTTTCGCTAATTCATCCATTAGTTCTTCATCAATATGCAGACGACCTGCTGTATCGATTAAAACATAATCATGATGATCTTCTTTTGCTTTTGCAATCGCTTGTTTCGCAATTTCAACAGGACTTACTTGATCTCCTAATGAGAAAACAGGCATGTCCAATTGCTTCCCTAATGTTTCAAGCTGTTTAATCGCTGCTGGACGGTAAATATCTGCCGCAACAAGCATCGGTTTACGATTATGCTTTTTACGAAGCAAATTCGCAAGTTTACCTGTTGTCGTTGTTTTACCTGCCCCTTGAAGTCCAACCATCATAATAACAGTTGGAGGCTTATTAGCGACAGCAATTTTACTTTGCTCTCCGCCCATAAGCTCTGTCAGTTCTTCCTGTACAACTTTAATTACTTGTTGCCCAGGTGTCAAACTTTTCATTACATCTTGTCCGACAGCACGCTCAGACACACGCTTTACAAAATCTTTTACTACTTTAAAGTTAACATCCGCTTCTAAAAGAGCAAGACGAACTTCTCTCATCATTTCTTTTACATCGGCTTCAGAAACTTTTCCTTTGCCGCGGATTTTTTGCATCGTCTGTTGAAGTCGGTCGGCTAATCCTTCAAATGCCATATTGCCGCCCTCCTAATCTAATTTTTCGATAGCTTCAACAACTTGTTTCATTTCTTCATTCACATGCTCTTCTTCGCTGATTAGCTGTTTTAGCTTTGCAACAAGTCGCTGTCGCTCTTGAAACTTTTGAAGTAATACTAATTTTTCTTCATATTCTTCAAGCATCGCTTCAGTCCGTTTAATGTTATCATACACGGCTTGGCGACTTACATCAAATTCTTCCGCAATTTCACCAAGAGATAAATCATCTAAATAATAAAGCGACATATAACTTCTTTGTTTTTGCGTTAACAACGATTGATAAAAATCAAATAAATAATTCATTCTCGTTGTTTTTTCGAGCATGTTGGATCATCCTTTGTTAAGTGATTTCCCTTTACATGAATTAGTTTACATGGAGTATAAAAGAGTGTCAAGTTTTTTTCTTAACATGATATATTTTTTATAAAAAAGAAGCGGAAACACCGCTTCTTTCACTTTATACTTCTTCTTTTTCTACTAAGTTCGCAAACAAACCGTATACATACTGTTCTGGATCAAATTGCTGCAAGTCGTCCATTTGCTCTCCAAGACCAACGAATTTTACAGGTACGTCCATCTCATTACGAATCGCTAATACGATACCACCTTTAGCAGTTCCGTCTAATTTTGTTAGAACAATACCTGTCACATTTGTTGCTTCGCGGAATGTTTTCGCTTGGCTTAAACCATTTTGTCCTGTTGTCGCATCAATAACAAGTAACACTTCATGAGGAGCACCGGGAACTTCGCGTTCAATAACACGTTTCACCTTCTCTAGCTCTTTCATTAAGTTTACTTTATTTTGCAAACGTCCTGCTGTATCACATAATAGTACATCTACTTTACGAGCCTTTGCAGCTTGTACAGCGTCATACATAACAGCTGCTGGGTCAGAACCCGATCCTTGCTTAATAACTTCCACACCAACACGGTCGCCCCATACTTCTAACTGTTCAATTGCTCCTGCACGGAACGTATCCCCTGCTGCTAATAAGACAGACTTACCTTCTGTTTTAAACTTATGAGCTATTTTACCAATTGTTGTTGTTTTGCCAACACCGTTAACACCAACAAATAAAATAACAGTTAATTGGTCTTGTTGCATGTTAAGTTCATTACTGAAGTCTTCTTCACCTTTGTAAATCCCTACTAATTTTTCCGAAATAACAGCTTGTACTTCTTTCGGATCTTGAATATTGCGGCGTTGTACTTCTTCCTTCAGCTGATCAATAAGCTCCATTACTGTTGCAACACCAACATCTGCCCCAATTAAAATTTCTTCTAATTCCTCAAAGAAATCCTCATCGACTTTACGATAGCGATACACTAAATCATTTACTTTATCCGCAAATGAATTTCTTGTTTTTTCTAACCCTTGCTTAAACTTTTCAGTTACAGTATCTGTTTGCTGTGAAATCTTTTCTTTTAATTTTTTAAAGAAACTCATTCTTCTCATCCTTCCTACTCACTTGTAACAAGCTCTTCTTCCCCATCACCTAAACGAACGGAAACAAGCTTAGATACACCTGATTCTTGCATCGTTACCCCATATAGTACATCGGACTCTTCCATTGTACCTTTTCGGTGTGTAATAACAATAAACTGCGTTTCATCACTAAATTTCTTCAAATACTGCGCGAAACGAGCTACATTCGCTTCATCAAGAGCAGCCTCTACCTCATCTAGTACGCAGAACGGAACAGGTCGTACTTTTAAAATACCAAATAGCAATGCAATTGCAGTTAAAGCACGTTCTCCACCTGACAATAAACCTAAATTTTGCAATTTCTTACCTGGTGGCTGCGCTACAATATCAATGCCTGTATTTAATAAATCTTGCGGATTCGTCATTACTAAATCTGCTCTTCCGCCTCCAAATAATTCACAAAATACAGATTGGAACTCTGTTCGGATCGCTTGGAATGTAGTAGAAAACCGTTTTTTCATTTCTTCATCCATTTCCGTTATAACTTGGTGCAGTGTCGTCTTCGCCTCTTCCAAATCATCCCGTTGCTCTAGCAAGAATGTATGTCTTTCGGCTACACGTTCATATTCATCGATTGCTCCTAAATTCACTGTTCCAAGCTCTTCAATGGATAATTTAATTAGTTTCACCTTTTTACGCGCATCCTCTGCAGGCATCGTCATTGTATATTTCAGTTTTGCTGCTTCAAATGAAATAGTATACGTTTCGCGTAAATGTTGCAATCTATTTTCTAATTCAACATCAAGACGATTGATTTTCACTTCTTGATCTTTTAAAATCTCGAGAACATATTTATATCGCCCTTTCGTCTCTTTAACTTCACGCTCTATATGTTCTACTCGTTCTTGTAGGGCCAGACGTTGCTCACGACGGGAACTAATTAATTCCGATGTTTGATTTCGATCGTGTGCTTTCTTTTCAATCATATTGGTAATTTGCTCTTCACCGCTTGAATTTGATGTCATTTCTTGCTTTAAGAACGCTAAATCTTCTTTTGTTTTTACAAGTGTTCGCTGCGTTTCTTCTTGTTCTTTCGTCAAACGATCTACTTTCTCTTTTTGATTAGACAAACGTTGCTGCTTTTCTGCTGCTTGTACTTTCAGCTCCGTCATCTCCGTTTGAACTTTTTCTTTCGAAGAATGTTGCTCACTTTTCTGCTTTGTTAAAGCAGCAATTTTTTCATCCAGCTCTGTAATTTCTTTTTGAAGGCTCGCTAAAATTCCTTCTAACTCTTCTTTGCGCCCTTGCATTTTGACTTGATCTTGTAAAAATCCTTCTATTTCTAAATCATAGATAGATAAACGATCATTAATGCGATGCTCTTCTAACTCTAACTGATTAATTTCTTCTTTTAATTTTTGTTCATCTACACGCTCTTGTTCCGCATCTTGACGTAATTCTTTTATCTTAACTTCTTTTTCTTGAATTTCTTGTTTTAACGCTTTAACAAAATTTTCTAGCTTAGAAGTTTTTTCTTCCATTTCAGCAAGTTTCTTGCTCCACTCTTCTAATTCTCGCTGACGTCCTAATAAAGATGATTTAGCTTGCTTCACAGCTCCACCAGTCATAGAACCACCTGGATTTACAACATCGCCTTCAATCGTTACAATACGGTAGCGATATTGCAATTGCTTTGCGAGCTCATTCGCACCTCTTAAATCTTTCGCAACAACGACCGTTCCTAATAAATTTGAAACTATGTTTTCATATTTATTATTATAATGTACCAATTCTGCTGCAACGCCTACAAATGATGGATGTTGTTTTGCCATTCTTAGCTGTTCAAAAGATAAAGATCTTCCCTTAATAACTGCCTGCGGTAAAAACGTTGCACGTCCATGGCGATTTTGTTTCAAAAAGGCAATTGCCTTGCGAGCATGCTCTTCAGTTTGTACAACAACGTGTTGCATTGCTGCACCAAGTGCAATCTCCATCGCAATTTCATATTCCTTCGGTACTGTAAGTAGTTCAGCTACCGCACCTTCAATGCCATGAAGTTTACTTTCACGTGCTTTTAATACTTCACGTACACCTTGATAAAATCCAGAATAATCTTCTTGCATCTCTTCCAGCATTTCTTTTCGAGAGCGAGCTTGTTGAACAAATTGATACGCTTGATACAATTTTGTTTCATTTTCACTATATTGTGCCTTGCATTTTCCAAGCGCCGCTTCTGTTTTTTGTATATTTGTAATAACGCTTGTCACTTTCTCTTTTACTTGTTCATAACTCTCTACAACTTTTCCCTTTTTAGCTGTAATTTGCATACGCATTTGTACATACTTTTCATTTTCTTCATCAAGGCGTTGATTTTTAGAATTTTGTTGTTTGAATTGTTCCTCGAGCATAGATAATTCATTGCGGCTACTTGCTTGTTGATTTAAAAGTTCAATATAATCACCTTTTAAATGCTCAATTTGCTCTTCCAGGTTTTCTGCATATGTAGAAAGAAGTTTCTCATTTTCATGTAGTTTCTGTTCCAACTCTTTTACCTGATCTGCAAATTTCATGAGTTCTTCTGTACTTGTTTCGATTTCCCCATCGTAAGCCTTGGCTTTTTCTGCCAACTCAATAATTAACTGCTCGAGCTGCGCGCAGTGCGTTGTTGCATTTTGCTTTCGTTCCTTTAATAATTCACGCTGCCCTTCTAATTTTTCTAGCTCTTTACTAGAAAGAAGGAGCACTTCTTGCAAGGAATCTACAGATTCATCAATCGCTTGCAATTGCCCGCGTAATTCTTCGAGCTCTGCTTCACTTTTTTGTAAATGCGTTGACATTTTTACTTCTTCATCTTTATTGTGTCCAAACTGATTTCTAAGCGCTTCCCATTTTTCATGTAATTCTTCAATTTCATATACAATGAGAGCCGCCTCTACTTTTTCTAGTTCTTCTTTTTTCTCAAGATAGTCTTTCGCAATAGAAGCTTGTTTTTCGAGTGGCTCTACTTGACTGCTTAATTCGTGAATAATATCTTGTACACGATTTAAGTTTTCTTGTGTTTCTGCTAATTTCCCTTCAGCTTTCTTTTTACGAAGTTTATATTTTAATACGCCTGCTGCTTCTTCAAATACACCGCGACGCTCTTCAGATTTACTGCTTAAAATTTCTTCTACTTTCCCTTGGCTAATGATTGAGAAAGCTTCTCGCCCCATACCAGAGTCCATGAATAAATCAATAATATCTTTTAATCGACAAGATTGTTTGTTAATAAAAAAGTCACTATCTCCTGAGCGGGAAACACGGCGCGTAACACTCACTTCATTATACTCAATTGGTAAACGCTGATCTTCATTATTTAAGGTTAATGTTACCTCCGCAACATTAACTGCTCTTCGCGTATCACTTCCTGCAAAAATAATATCCTCCATCTTCGCACCGCGTAATGATTTTGCAGATTGTTCACCAAGTACCCAGCGGATCGCATCAGTAATATTACTCTTTCCACTTCCGTTTGGACCAACTACAGATGTTACACCCGGAACAAAATCAACAGATACACGCTCCGCGAAGGATTTAAATCCTGCTATTTCTAATCTCTTTAAAAACACGAAAGGCCTTCCCCCTATTCTCCGCTGCTATAGTCTATGTCTGTAACAACCAGCTACTGTACGGATTCATATTTATCTTTTTATATCCAAATAAAAATAAAGTTTCATTCTATGCATAAGGAATCCCCCTCATTGAAAGGGGGATTCCTTATGATTGTTCTTTTAACTTTTTCAACGCCTCTGCAGCAGCTTGTTGTTCTGCTTCTTTTTTCGACTTACCGCTACCAAGACCAAGAGCCACGCCATTTAATGTAACACGTGACACAAATTCTCGATTGTGAGCAGGTCCTTTTTCTTGCAAAATTTGATACTCAATGTTACCGCTACCATCACGCTGAATTAATTCTTGTAATTGACTCTTATAATCCATCACATGAGAAAAAGCACCTTCATTAATTTTTGGATATACAATTTCTTTTAAGAATTCCCAAACTGTATCCAATCCTTGATCAAGATAAAGGGCACCAATAAACGCTTCAAAGACATCCGCTAATAAAGCTGGTCGTTCACGCCCGCCTGTCATTTCTTCACCTTTTCCTAATAGAACTAGATTTCCAAATGACAATTCATTCGCAAAACGGACAAGAGATGGTTCACACACAACAGCTGCACGCAACTTTGTTAGTTCTCCTTCGCTCATTGTCGGATATTTTTGAAACAAATACTGTGATACAGTTAGTTCCAATACAGCGTCTCCAAGAAATTCAAGACGTTCATTGTCTTCATGTGGCTTTTTTCGATGCTCATTCACATACGATGAATGCGTAAATGCTTGAATCAATAATTTTTCGTCTGTAAACGTAATACCTATTTTTTGTTGAAACGTTTTAAAAGCTTCACGATATTTTGTTTCATATTTTTTTTCTCTATATTTTCGGTACGGCATAGGTCCCTCCAGATATAAGCCGAGAAAGCCCCGCTATAAAACGGGACTTCACTCAAACATTATAGATGACTCTCTATGTAAGTCACAGCATCGCCAACAGTAGCAATTTTTTCTGCTTCTTCATCAGAAATTTCCATTTCAAACTCATCTTCTAATTGCATTACAAGTTCAACTACATCTAGGGAGTCTGCACCTAAATCTTCTTTAAAGCTTGCAGCTGGTACTACTTCTGTTTCTTCTACTCCTAAACGATCCACGATGATTTTCGTTACACGCTCTAAAACATCTGCCATAATTCATTCACCTCCCCTCAAATATTATATTAAATATTTCACAAAAAAACTAGGTGAAATCGTTTCTTTTATTACATTACCATACCGCCATCAACATGTAATGTTTGTCCTGTAATATATTTGCTATGATCAGCAGCAAAAAATGTTACAGCATTCGCAATATCTTGCGCCTCTCCAAACTTAGCAGCAGGGATCAATTTCAACATTTCTTCTTTTAAATTTTCTGCCAATACGTCCGTCATATCGGTAGCAATAAATCCAGGTGCGATGGCATTTACAGTTATATTTCTACTAGCTAATTCTTTAGCAGACGTTTTCGTCAATCCTATTACACCTGCTTTTGCAGCAACGTAATTCGCTTGACCAGGATTTCCTGTAACACCAACAACAGAAGCAATATTAATAATACGACCATGACGTTGACGCATCATGTAGCGAGATACTGCTTTCGTACATAAGAATACACCTTTTAAGTTTGTATTAATAACTGTATCCCATTCTTCTTCTTTCATACGCATTAATAAATTATCTCTCGTTACTCCTGCGTTATTCACAAGAATATCAACTTGCCCAAATGTGTCAACAGTTTGTTTTACCATATTTGCAACATCTTCACCATTTGCAACATCAGCTCTTACCGCGATTGCTTCTGAGCCAAATTTTTTTATTTCATCGACTACTTCATTTGCTTTTTGTTCATTACCAGCGTAGTTTACTACAACCGTCGCACCTTGCTTTGCTAAATCAATTGCAATTGCACGACCAATCCCGCGTGATGCACCTGTTACTAATGCTACTTTCCCTTTTAACATCCGCTTTCTCCTCTCAAACTTGAAATGGTATCTTTCAATGTCTCTTCATCATATATCGCATATACTTTCACAGATGGAGCGATTGATTTCATAAGACCAGCTAACACTTTTCCGGGTCCAATTTCAATAAACGTGTCTACCCCTTGCTCTACCATACGTTCAATCGATGGGTACCATAAAACAGGTGAATAGAGTTGTTCAATTAGCTTTTCTTTAATCTCTGCGCTACGCGTAATACAGTCTGCCGTAACGTTTGCAACAACTGGAACATTTGCATTTTGGATTGTAATTTCATTTAAAACATTTTGAAATTTTTCAGCTGCTGGTTTCATTAATGAAGAATGGAACGGACCACTCACACGGAGCGGAATCGCTCGTTTTGCACCTTTTTCTTTCACTCTTTGAGAAGCCAATTCTACTCCTTGTTTCGTTCCAGAAATGACAATTTGCTTTGTACTATTCATATTAGCAATTTGTACAGCATAACCTTCATTTGTTACTTCTTCTGTAACTTGTTTCAGGACATCCGGATCAGCTCCTAAAATAGCTGCCATTGCCCCTTCTCCACCCGGCACAGCTTCTTCCATATATTCACCACGTTTTCTCACAGCATACACAGCATCTTCAAATGTCAATGCTCCAGCTGCTACAAGCGCGCTATATTCACCCAAACTATGCCCTGCCACGTAGTCTGGTGTAATATCATATTCTTTCAAAGCTGTTAAAATCGCAAAGCTGGTCGTCAACAATGCTGGCTGTGCATTTGTCGTTAATGTCAGTTTTTCCTGTGGTCCTTCAAAAATCACATCTGAAAGAGACTCTTGTAAAACTTCATCCGCTTTTTGAAACACTTTTGCAACCTTTTTATGATTCTCCGCTAACTGTCTACCCATTCCAACTGCCTGTGAACCTTGGCCCGGAAAAAGAAATGCTAATTTTCCCATTTCAAATCCTCCTCTTATCGGAGCGGCTCTTTCTCCATTACACTTGAAATTGTAGGAATTACTTCTTTCGCTACCATTTCTCTCGTTTGACGAATCGCACTGAATATCGATTGAGCATTAGAAGAACCATGAGCCTTAATGACAGGAGCTTTCAATCCAAATAATGCTGCTCCGCCATACTCCGAATAATCCATTTTATCTTTTAATCTCATAAGTTTCGGTTTTAATACTGCTGCTGCTAATTTACTTGCAAACGAACTCATTAATTGTTCTTTTAGCATAGAGAACAACGCAAGTGCTGTTCCTTCTAATGATTTTAATGCTACATTCCCAGTAAAACCATCACATACAACAACATCCGCTACGCCTTGCAGTAAGTCTCTTGATTCAACGTTTCCAACAAAGTTAATCGGCGCATCTTTTAACATAGCAAATACTTGTTTTGAAAGGTCGTTTCCTTTTCCATCTTCTGTACCAACATTTAAAAGCCCAACGCGTGGATTTTGAATCCCTCTTACTTTTTCAGCGTAAACAGAACCCATAACCGCGTATTGATATAAATGAATCGGTTTTGCGTCGACATTTGCTCCAACATCTAGCATAACAAAGCCTCCTCCATCAACAGTTGGCATTGTAGGTGATAAAGCTGGTCGTTCAATCCCTTCCATTCGTCCTACCACAAACAATCCCGCGGCCATTAAAGCTCCTGTACTACCCGCTGATATACAAGCATCTGCTACACCTGTCTTTACTTGTTGTGCTGCAAGTACCATTGAAGCTTGTTTTTTACGGCGAACAGCTCTTACCGGCTCGTCCGTCGCTTCAATCATTTCGTCTGTATGAAGTATAGTAATACGCTCTTCATTTGTTAAATACTGACGAATTTCCTCTTCTTTCCCTACTAGGGTAATATGTAAATCCGAATATTCCTTAATAGCTTTCATTGCTCCTAATACAACTGCTTTTGGAGCGTGATCGCCGCCCATTGCATCTATTGCGATTTTCATAAATTGTTACCTTCCTCACTATAATTACTAGATCGATACATTTCAAAAGTGCCTGAAAAAACAAGTTCTTCGCCAACAAAGCTACGCACTTTTACAACCGTTCGACCTTTATCATTCTCCACATCTTCAACGCGCGCTTTAGCAACAACACGTTCTCCTAATTTTACAGGACGAATATATCGAATGGTAGACTTTGCAGTTAAAGCTAGTTCTTCATCAATAACTGCAACAGCTAGTGAGTTTGCTTGAGCAAATAAATGATGCCCACGTGCAATTTGATTTCTTTTAAATACATGCTCCATCTTCACTTCAAAAATAGAAATTGCATGTCTATCTAATTCTATATCAATAATTTCTCCAACTACCTCTTCTAACGGTAAAGATTTCACATCTTCTTCATGCTGCCGTGTCGCTACATGTTTAATTCGCTCTCTTAACTCTGGAATAGATAATTCCATCCGATCAAGGCGAACTGTTTGTATACTTACTTGAAACTGCTCTGCTAACTCTTCATCCGTTATAAACGGATTCGTTTCTATCGTTTGTTGTAATAACGCTTGTCTTTCTTTCTTACTTTTTCTCTTTTTCATACCGCACCATCCATTTTTATGACTAGGTACTAACAGTAGTATATAATCATTAAAAGTAGAATGCAACAAAAAGTTTACATATTCTATTTTTAATCGAGCTTTTCTCCTTGAAACACACCTGTCCCTTCAAGATATACGCGGAGTGCAGCATACTGCTCGTTATGCCAAAACGCTTCTGAATCAACCAGTATGGCCGCATCTTGTCTCGCTGTTTCCAATGCTCGATAATCATGTACCATATCAGCTACCTTAAACTCTGGTAGACCACTTTGTTTACTTCCAAAGAAATCTCCAGGACCACGTAACTCTAAATCTTTTTCCGACAATACAAATCCATCATTTGTTTCCGTCATAATGCGCATGCGTTCTTTCCCAGTTTCCGATTTCGGATCTGCGATTAACAAGCAATATGACTGCTCACTTCCACGGCCAACACGACCTCGAAGCTGATGCAATTGCGATAAACCAAAGCGCTCCGCATCATAAATTACCATAACTGTTGCATTTGGCACGTTAACACCAACCTCAACTACAGTTGTTGAAACAAGAATTTGCACTTTATTTTCACTAAATTGCTCCATTACATCTTCTTTTTCTTGAGAAGATAAACGTCCGTGCATTAACCCAACCTGAAACTTCCCTTGATAGTGATGCATCAGCATACTATGCAAATCAATTGCATTTTGCACATCAAGCTTCTCAGATTCTTCAATAAGTGGACAAATTACATAAGCTTGTCTCCCCTTCTTCACTTCCTTTTCCACGAAGCCAAGGACACGCTCTAACATGTCATGTTTTGCCCAATACGTTTCAATCACTTTACGCCCAGCCGGCATTTCATCAATAATAGAAACATCCATCTCTCCAAAAGCAGTAATCGCCAATGTACGAGGAATTGGTGTTGCTGTCATAAACAACACATCTGGACTTTCACCTTTCTCCCGTAAAACGCGGCGCTGCGCTACACCAAAACGGTGTTGTTCGTCAGTAATAACAAGTCCAAGTCTATGGAAAATGACCTCATCCTGAATTAAAGCATGTGTCCCAACAAGAATATCTATTTCTCCCTGTTCAAGTTTCGCTAAAACTTCACGACGACGTGCGCCTTTAACTGAACTCGTTAACAATTCCACATTCATATTAAAATGCGAGAACGTCTCTGCTAGCGATTGATAATGTTGCTCAGCTAAAATTTCTGTAGGTACCATCAACGCACCTTGATAATGCGCAAGTTTTGCTGCATAAAGAGCAATTGCAGCTACGACTGTTTTCCCAGATCCAACATCCCCTTGTAATAACCGATTCATTCGATAAGGAGACTGCATATCTTTCATAATCTCAGAAACAACGCGGCGCTGTGCACCAGTAAGTGGGAATGGAAGCGCATCAGTGAACTCTTCTAATTCTTTCATTGAAATATCTTTTTTCGTCCCCTTCGAACTCTCTCTTTCCATTTTACGTAACGCTTGCATTTTGAGCTGGAATAAGAAAAATTCTTCATATACAAATCGGCGACGTGCCTGTTTTAAATCTTCTTGACCAACTGGGAAATGCAATGCCCGAAGAGCTTCATATCGAGGCAACAACTTGTAACGGCTTAGTAAACCATCTGGCAATACTTCAGTTATAGAGTTACCGTATTCTTTTAATGCTTGCGCAATAAAACGACGCATTTGTTTTACTGTTAATTTCCCTTTTACTGAATACACAGGTTCCACTTCTTGCTGACGTACGACTGGACCAAAGTGAAGTTCGGATACAGAAATCGTTTGACGATGTTGATCCCATTTACCAGTAATCGTCACCGTTTCATCAAGCTTTAATTTTTGCTTATAATACGGTCTATTAAAACATACAGCCGTAATTAAATAACGACCAACAAGTACGCGAACAGTAAGACGCGATTTCTTCTTCCCATAATATTGTAATAATGGAGCACTATGTACCTTTCCTTCCACTGTTACACGTTCTTCATGCTTCACTTCTGCCAAATCTTTCATCGCATAGTCTTCATAACGGTACGGAAAATGCTCTAATAGATGAGAAACTGTATAAATCCCCATCTCATGTAATAATTCAGATGTCTCTTCCCCGATTCCCTTTACATCCGTCACAGGAACTTGCACAACTTCATTCAAGATTTTCACGCTCCGTCGCATCATTTTCTTATTTTTACTCAAATATAATCTGCATACCTATATGAATATATAATTCCATATACTTTATACATTTACTGTCCTAACTTAATCGCTCTCTTTTGCCTTTTCTATTCTATCATAAGCATTCTAAAAGAAACTAGCCTTATACATTATCACCTATACAATGGCCCTTCCCTTCCATGAACCTAAATGCTTACTTAAAATATTACGAGCAAATGATGCTTCACCCGAAGAAAGATATACGAAAGAAAAGAGCCTTACTATAGCAGCAAGGCTCTTTTTTATCATCATTATGCTAGCCTTTTGAAAAAGAACCGCTGACAATATATTGCCGCTAGCTCTTGCTCATTAGCAAGTAAAACCGTTCATCTCTGCGAAAAAGAGATTCAACTTATTCTACAGAGAATATGAAAGAATATACAGGTTGATTTCCTTGGTGAACTTCTACCTCTACATCTTCAAATTTCTCTTCTACAAATGCAACTAACTCTGCCACTTCTTCATCTGTTGCATCTTCACCTTGCAAGATCGTTACGATTTCAGAATCTTCATCGATCATGCTTTCTAGCAATTGTTTCGCTGCACCTACTTTTTTAGCATTTGTAGATACAATTTTCCCATCTGCTATACACATGAAATCATTTTTTTGAATCGCTACACCGTCAATTTCCGTATCACGAACCGCATACGTAATTTGACCTGTTTTCACATGTGCTAGTGCTTCTTTCATGTTCTCTTCGTTTTCTTCTAACGTTCCAGCCGGATTAAATGCCAACATCGCAGCCATTCCTTGAGGAACAGTTTTTGAACGAACAACAATCACTTCTTGATCAACAACAGATGCAGCTTGCTCTGCCGCCATCACAATATTACCGTTATTCGGTAAAATAATGATTTTTTCAGCATTCGCCTCTTCGATTGCCTTTACGATATCCTCCGTACTTGGATTCATCGTTTGACCACCTTCGATAACCTCAGTTGCCCCAATGCTCTCGAATAAGTTCTTAATACCCGATCCCATCGCTACAGTTACAATACCGTATGGTTGCTTTTCTTTTGGCACATTCACTTCTTCGTGCATCGGTGCTGGCTCATCTAATAAAGCAGTATGCTGTTCACGCATATTTTCTACTTTAATTTTAATTAAACTACCATAACGTTGACCGTAGTTCATCGCATCACCAGGATGTTCTGCATGAATATGAACTTTTACAACTTCATCATCCGATACAACAAGTAATGAATCTCCATAAACACTAATATCTTCACGGAATTTTTGTTCAGAGAAATTATGTTCTTTCATTTTCTCAGACTCTAATTTCACCATAAATTCCGTACAATATCCGTATTTAATGTCTTCTGTACTCAATTGGCTTTGTACACTACGGTGATGTTCTGCACGTACCATTTCATTCATAGATGGTTGCACAGGTAACTCAGAAGAAATTGTTTCTCCCTTTAAATCAGCTAAAAAGCCTTCGTATACAACAACAAGACCTTTACCACCGCTATCTACAACGCCAACTTGTTTTAATACAGGTAATAAATCTGGCGTACGATTTAACGATGCATTCGCTTCTTTTACAACGTCTTCCATAAACAAAACAAAGTCGCGCTGTTTTTTCGCAACTGTGACTGCATATTTACCCGTTTCTCTTGCAACTGTTAAAATCGTTCCTTCAATCGGCTTCATTACCGCTTTATACGCCGTTTCTACACCAGCTTCTAAAGCTGCCGCAAAATCAACTGTTGTTAATTCTTCTTTTTGTTCGATGGATTTAGAGAAACCACGGAATAACTGAGATAAAATAACACCTGAGTTACCACGAGCTCCCATTAATAATCCTTTTGCTAAACTTACGCCGACTTTACCAGCATGCTGTGAAGGGTTTGCTTTTACTTCACGCGCACCTGAAGTCATTGATAAATTCATATTTGTACCGGTATCGCCATCTGGAACTGGAAAAACGTTTAATGCATCAACAAGCTGAACATTGTTTGTTAAATTATTCGCTCCTTGAATAATCATTTGTGATAAACGTTTTCCATCAATTTTTTGAATTGACACAGATTTTCCTCCTTAATGCACATTACAAGTTTATTACTTTAACTCCTTGTACGTAGATGTTTACAGAATCTACTGCTAGTCCTACCGTTTGGTCTAATGTATATTTCACTTTCGTTTGGACGTTATGTGCTACCTCTGAAATTTTTGTACCATAACTCACAATAATATACATATCAATATGTACTTCATCTTCGTCTTTACGAACAATAACGCCTCTAGTGAAGTTTTCTTTTCGTAAAATTTCGGTTAATCCATCTTTTAATTGATTTTTTGAAGCCATACCAACGATACCGTAGCAATCTACCGCGGCACCTCCAGCAATCGTTGCAATTACATCTGTACTAATATCAATTTGACCGTACTTCGTTTTAATTTCAATTGACATCTCTTTTCCCCCTTCATAAATGGTGAAAGTGAGCTAGACTACTTTAATTACTATCATATAATCTTTTTAAAGAAAATTCCATCGTTCTTTCTTTTCGCCCTCATATTTTATGCTTATTATTACACTTTTCTATGACGAGCAAAATAGTCCATTGTTATTATACAACATGTACCACTATAATATGTCAAGCAATTTTTCTTGATTTCTACTTTTCTTTACTGACCTTTAGTGTCAAGTAATTTTTCTTGATTTCTTTTTTATACACTGTTGCATTCTCTTTTTAGTTGTGTTAAATTATAGTAGTGTTTTTAGCATCGCATAAAAGACTAACATTGAAAAATTACGTATGGTAAGGTAGTTAAGGGAGGGAAATATAGATGGCTCGTGTTTGTGCTATTACTGGAAGAAAAGCTCGTTCTGGTAACTCTCGTTCTCACGCAATGAACGCTACAAAACGTAAATGGGGCGCTAACCTTCAAAAAGTTCGCGTACGCATCGACGGTAAAGTTCAACGTGTTTACGTTTCTGCTAGAGCATTAAAATCTGGCAAAATCGAACGTGTTTAATAATAAAAAAGAGAGCCAATAGGCTCTTTTTTTATTATCCTCATGAAAAAAGCACCATTAATGGTGCTTTTTTAGTCCTTTTTAAAGGTATTTAACACCGCGCGAACAATTCCACCAAGAAATTTAGGTAACTTAATTGTATAAAATCTCATGGTTTCCCTCCTAATCCCCATTACTCCACTTGTTTACTATATGATGCGAGTAGCAAAAGTGTTTCTTCAATCAGTGCTTCTTATCACCATTAATATGCCAGAAGTAAATGAAAAAGTACCTTTTTCCGCAATGAGTTCATTACTAATACAAAGCGTTGATCCCCATTCTATCGTTTTATCAGTAAGAGGATATTTAAAGCCACGAAGTGTAATACCTTTTACAATTTCGGTAACAGGCACAAAGGATACGTATGGAAATTGTTCATTTTCTTCAATTATATATGTACCTACTTTTTTTACAGAGATTTCATTTTTATTGTCAACGATATACATTTCAGTATATGCTTCTAATCCTTTTAAAAGCATTTGTATGTTCGCTAATCCATGATCAAGCCTTCCACCTGTAGCACCAAAAATACGAATTAAATCCGGTTTTTGCTCCAATGCCCAATGGATTGCGATTTCTAAATCCGTTTGATCTTTTTCACGCGGAACAATATGTAACTCCTCTGTCTGTTTTTGCATCCACGCTAATTCTTCATCTGTAACTGAGTCATAATCACCAAATGCAACTGTTGGCGCGATCCCTCTTTGCAACAAACGATATACACCACGGTCAACCGCTGCCCATATCACTTTCTCATTTTCATATAGAGAGAAATCAGCACAGTATTCCTCAGGTCCTCCAGCTAAAATATGAATAATCATCTTTTCTTCCCCTTCTATAGAAAAAGGCAATCTGCCAGTCGGTAGATTGCCTTTTTCACATTTTTCCCGTTCTAACAGGTCATGAAAATTTTCTTACATCTATTCCTTATCCACGAATTAGGCGAATTGCCTCTCCGCGGTCTTTTTGATTGTATACTGCTGATCCAGCTACAAGGACATTTGCTCCAGCTTCTACACAAAGTCTCGCAGTCTCAGCATTTACACCACCGTCAACTTCGATTTCTACTTGTAAATTACGCTCTTTGACCATTTCCGCAACTTGTTTAATTTTCGATAATACAGAATGAATAAACTTCTGTCCACCAAATCCTGGATTTACTGTCATAAGTAATACCATATCAACATCTTCCAATACGTGTTCGATCATTGAAACTGGTGTATGTGGGTTTAATACAACTCCAGCTTTGATACCATGTGATTTAATTAATTGAATTGTACGATGTAAATGTGGACATGCCTCTACATGAACAGTAATAATATCCGCTCCAGCTTTTGCAAAAGTAGGGATATAGTTATCAGGATTTTCAATCATTAAATGTACATCTAATGGCAATGATGTAATTGGACGAATTGCCTCTACAATTAACGGACCAATTGTAATGTTCGGAACAAAGTGTCCATCCATTACATCAACATGGATATAGTCCGCTCCGCCTTTTTCTACATCTTTAATTTCTTCCCCTAATCTTGAAAAATCTGCTGATAAAATCGATGGTGCAATTTTAATCATGACTAATACCTCGGCTTTCTCTCTCTAATTTCTTCTACGAATTGTTTGTAATGTTCGTAACGATATTGGGTAATCTTCTCTTCCTCAACCGCAACTTTCACCGCACATTTTGGTTCAGAAAGATGTGTACACCCTCTAAATTTACAATATTGACTCTCTTCTTTCAACTCTGGAAAACAATGTGTAAGATCTTCTACTTCTATATCAATAAAATCAAGGGAACTAAAACCAGGTGTATCTGCAACAAGCCCACTTCCAACCTCAATTAATTCTACGTGTCTTGTCGTATGCTTACCACGCCCTAAATGTGAAGAAATATCGTTTGTTTTCAGCGCTAAATCTGGTCGTAATACATTTAACATGGAAGATTTCCCTACACCAGATTGTCCTGCAACCACTGAGACACAGCCTTCTAAAAATGGTTTTAAAATATCAATACTTTCCGATGTATTTATAGAAGTAAATAATACATCATATCCCATTTCACGATAATCATTTGCATAAGATTCAACAGTTTCTCGCACTTTTTCATCGACTAAATCCATTTTACTGATACAAATAATTGGTTTAATGTTATGATATTCAATTAATACTAGAAATCGATCTAATAATCCTGGGTTAAAATCTGGTTCAACTGCTGAAAAAACAAGGATTGCTTGATCAACATTGGCAATTGGCGGTCTAACAAGTTCATTCTTCCGCTCAAAAACCTCTAAAACATAGCCTTCATTCGGATTATCCGCTTGAAAAACTACTTGATCTCCTACAAGTGGTGTAATTTTATTTTTTCTGAATACACCACGACCACGGCATTGTGTAATGCCGCCTTCATGCTGCACATAATAAAAACCACTTAAAGCTTTTATAATTTTTCCTTCTGCCATATAATTCTCCTTTATTCTATATAAAGTGAAATTGTTATCAGCCTCTCCCTGCATTTATCCCTTCCTTAAAGCCTTGAGACGGGGTACTGCCAGCGAATACTGGATAACACTAACTATCTATCAGTTCAGATTATCCTTTATTTCGACTTCACTTTTATGGCTATCCTTCTATTTCAAAACGTAATTTCTTGCCCTTTTTGCCGTCCGCTACGTTACCAGCATAACAGGCAAGAGCAACAAATTCCACCCTCCATACAAAGAAGGTGGAATCCACCAAATGGATTCACACCTTTACTGGGCTGGATATGGCACTTCTTTATCAATAATTGTCGTTCCATCTCGAACAATTTTGTAATGACCTTTTGTTCCTTCTTGGATCACAAATTCCAAAGAAATAGTAGCAGATTCTGTTATTGTTCGGGTTTCAATTGGTTTATCCATTTTTTGCTGCATATCTTCTTTATAAATTTCAATTGTTTGTGGCTTTTTCTCACCTTCTGCGGGAGACTCATACGGAAGCGAAATATTATCAACTTTTACAGTCTTCGTTACTTTCGGCTTTGGTCCATCCGAAATAGTAACCGTTACTTTATCTTCTTCTTTTAACGGAGTCCCTGGTTTTGGTGATTGTGAGACCACCAAACCTTTCTCAACTGTATCCGAATACTCTCTTTTTATATTAGGGACAAGTTTATTTTCATTCAAATAGCTATTCACATAATTTTCAGTCCACCCTGAAAAATCACCAAGTCTAATTTGATAAGGACCCTTGCTTATCCAAACTTTCACGTCTTGCTCCGCTTCCACAACCATTTGATCTGCCGCTGGACTTTGGTCTAGAATTTGACCTTTTGGTTTATCACTTTCAATATAGGATGGAACAATAATTTTATATTTTCCTTCCAATTCGTCCTTCAAACTATCAAAATCTTTTCCGATTAAATTGCTCATTTTACTCTTTTTTTTCCCACCGGATTGATAGATTGTAATTTTAGAACTTTCCTTTACAACCCTTCCTGCTGCCGGACTTGTTTTAATTACTTGCCCAGCTTCAACATCATCTGTATAAACAATGTTTGGCTCAGCAACTTCAAATCCTTTCTCAACAAGAGCATTAACAGCAGTCTCATACTTCATACCAGACACATCAGGAATTTTCACATCTTTTGGGATAAAGAATCCTGGAATTACCGTAAGCGCTAACGTTGTACCGATTGCTAAAAGTAAAAATGTTGTAATTAATACTTTCAACCATTTGTTACTCCGCTTTTTTTCCACATTTGGTTTGATTTCTTCATTTTTTATCTGTTCATCCGCTTTGCTTCCATTCAATACAATTGTTTCATCACTTACATTTCCAAATAATTGTTCTTGTTGAATAATTGGAATCGCCTTCGTCGCTTCCATATCTTTAGGTATATAAAATGGTTGTTCGTTTATACGTTCTGGATAAAGTGCTGTTTCAATATCTCTTTTCATTGCATTAGCAGACTGATATCGATGGAACGGATCTTTTGCAGTTGCTTTTAAAATAATATTTTCTACACTTTGCGGAATATCTGGATTCCAGCGTTTTGGAGATGGTGTTTCATTTTGTAAATGTTTTAAAGCTATCGCAACGGCGGACTCCCCTGAAAATGGTTGTCGCCCTGTTAACAATTCAAACATAACAATGCCAAGTGAATAAATATCCGATTGTTTATTCGCTATCCCTCCACGCGCTTGTTCTGGTGACAAATAATGAACAGAACCGAGCACTGAGTTCGTATGGGTTATCGTCGTTGCACTTGTAGCTGTCGCAATTCCAAAGTCCGTCACTTTCACAACGCCATCATTTCGAATGAGGATGTTATGTGGTTTTATATCTCGGTGGACAATTTCAAAATGATGAGCATGTGCCATTGCAGATGTTAACTGCTCCATAATATCAAGAGCTTCCCCAATAGGTAACATCCCACGCTGATCTATGTATTGCTTTAATGTTTGTCCAGGTACATATTCCATGACAAGATAATAAATTCCATCTTCTTCCCCAACATCATACATATTCACAATATTTGGATGCGACAACGTTGTAACAGATTGCGCTTCTCGATGGAAACGTTTAATAAACTCTTCATTATTTGCATAATCGAGTCGTAGTATTTTTACCGCTACATCCCGGCCTAGTATATCATCATGAGCTAAATATACATTGGCCATTCCTCCGCCACCAATCATTTTCAGCAGCTTATAACGGTCGTTTAGGCGTTTTCCAATCAGCACGTTGTAATTCACCTACTTTCGTTTGCCGAATCCGCATAATCAACAATAACAAGGGTAATATTATCTTCTCCACCACGATCATTCGCAAGTTGAACAAGATGCTCTCCCTTTGTCTCGAGTTGTTCGTTTAATTGCAAAATTTTTCGCATATCATCCATTGCAACTTTATTTGATAATCCGTCAGAGCAAAGAAGCAGTTGATCATTTTCTTCTAACACTAATGTTTTAACATCTAATCCAACTTTTTCTTCTGTTCCAAGCGCTCGTAAAAGCACATTCTTTTTTGGATGATACTCTGCATCCTCTTTTGAAATCTCACCATACCTGACAAGTTCATTTACAAGTGAATGGTCTTCAGTTATAAGTGAAATCTCCCCATCTGATAACATGTAACACCGGCTATCTCCTATGTGTCCAATTGTTACAAATCCCGCTGTACAAATTGCAACAATAACAGTAGTTCCCATACCATTGCACTCTGTATGCTTTTTCGAGTATTCGTATACCCTCTCGTTAATCATTTTAACATTTGTATGTAGCCATTCTTCTGCCTTTTTTGGTATATCCATATTATACGTTTGCTTCCAATAATCATGGAATAGTTGAATGGCCATCGAGCTAGCAACATCGCCCGCTCGATGACCTCCCATTCCATCAGCTACCACCGCTAAAATATCTCCATCTAAATTATGAAAAACTCCTGCACTATCTTCATTATGTTGACGAACTTTTCCTTTATCCGATAGAAACACGGCTTTCATCTTGTCACCTCGTCTCTTCTTTGCGCTCCTTTGCACGCAACTGACCGCAGGCAGCATCAATATCATGACCTTGCTCACGACGAATCGTTACATTCACTCCACGGTCTTTCAACGTTTTTTCAAATAAGAAAATTTGTTCACGTGGTGTTCTTACGTAATCGCGTTCTGGTACATAGTTTACCGGAATTAAGTTTACATGACATTTTACACCTTTTAAAAGTTGAGCCAATTCTTCAGCATGCTCAACTTGGTCGTTTTCTCCTCCAAATAAACCATATTCAAACGTAATACGACGCCCAGTTCTATTTACATAGTATTTAATAGCTTCCATTAAGTCAGGTAGCTTATAAGCACGGTTAATCGGCATTAACTTTGAACGTAATTCTGTATTTGGAGCGTGCAATGAAATCGCAAAGTTAATTTGCATATCTTCTTCAGCAAACTTGTAAATTTTCGGAATGATTCCACTTGTTGAAACCGTCATATGACGCGCACCAATATGGATTCCTTTTTCATGGTTGATAATGCGTAAAAACGACATTAAGTTATCGTAGTTATCAAACGGCTCTCCAATTCCCATTACAACAAGAGAACTCACGCGCTCATCCGTCTCATCCAGCGCACGTTGAACCTCTACTACTTGCGCTACGATTTCTCCAGCCTCTAGATTTCGCTTTAAACCACCTAGTGTTGATGCACAGAATGTACAACCAATTCGGCAACCTACCTGTGTTGTTACACAAATGGAATTTCCATATTCATGTCGCATTAATACCGTTTCAATAGAATATCCATCGTACAATTGGAATAAAAATTTAATTGTTCCATCAGAAGATGTTTGTTTTACTAACGTATTTAAAGTAGTAATATCAAAGGAATTCGACAATTTATCACGCAATCCTTTGGAAAGGTTTGTCATATCCTCATAATTTTTTACACGTTTTTTATATAGCCAATCAAAAATTTGACCTGCACGGAATTTCGGTTCACCTTGTTCCTTTAACCAATCTTGCATTTCATGAAGTTGTAAAGAGTAAATAGATGGTTTTTTTGTTTCTAAATTTTTCTTTTGTTTTTTTACAGTCGTTTCCATGATGCTACACCTTCTTTCTTAAACAAGCAATATAAAAGCCGTCTGTTGCAAAATAATGCGGTAAAATTTGTACTTGTCCATCATTTATATAAGGACGTAGTTTTTCTGGCATGCGCTCTTTCATAGTAGTATCCCATTCAAATTCAGGATACTCTTGTAAAAATCGCTCTATCACTTGTTCATTTTCTATTTTTTCAATTGTACATGTACTATAAACAAGGCGACCTCCTGCTTTTAACAGTGGAGCTACCTTTTCTAGTATCGATAGCTGAATTGTCGACAATCTTTCACTATCGCCTTTTTCTTTACCTAATTTAATATCAGGTTTACGTCTGATTACACCGAACCCAGAGCACGGTGCATCTACTAGTATTTTATCAAAGCTTTCGTTTGCAAAATGCTCTTGGACTTTTCTTGCATCAAGGGCCTTTGTTTCAACATTTTCTAAGCCAAGGCGCTTCGCTTGTTGCTGAATTAATCGAACTTTATGCGGATGTAAATCAAGTGATGTTACCTGTCCAGTCCCCTTTAAACGCTCTGCGATATGTGTTGTTTTCCCACCAGGCGCCGCGCAGCTATCAAGAACCATATCTCCTTCTTCTGGTTCCAAAGCACGCGCAACAAGCATAGAGCTTTCATCTTGAATAGAAAGGAAACCTTTTTGAAACGCTTCTGTATGCGCTACGTTTCCTTTTTCAATTTGGATAGCATCTTCGGATAAATCACCACGTTTTGCCTCTACACCTTCATTTTCTAACAAGACAATCGCTTCTTCTACTGTTCCTTTATCGACATTTACACGCGCTGCTGAAACAGGTGGAAGCAAGTTCACTTCACACATTTTTTCTGCTGTTTCTAAATCATATGCTGCCGTCCACTCTTGTACAAGCCACTCAGGATGGCTCGTCGCAACAGAAAGTCGTTTTACAGGATCTTGTATTTCTTCTACAGCCGGTACACCTTCACGTTGAATCGAGCGCAGCACTCCGTTTACCATTCCCGCAATCCCTTTATGGCCACGGCGTTTTGCGATTTCAACTGCTTCATGAATTGCCGCTCTTTCTGGAACACGGTCTAAATATATCATTTGATATAAGGAAAGACGTAGTAAGACTTTTACCCACGCCTCCACCTTTTTTCTTAAAAATGGTTGTAAATAATAATCCAGCGTATCGCGACGTTGAATTGTTCCGTAAACGATTTCTGTTAACAACCCAACATCTTTTCTATCAATTTGACTCTTCTCAATCAAATTATTTAAAAGTAAGTTACTATAAGCACCGCTTTTTTCAACTTGTATTAAACCATCGAGAGCTAACTCACGAACATTTTGTCTCATGCGTCTTCTCCTAACTTCGTACCAATTTCAGGTTTTGTTCCACGTAAAAATTGTGAACAACTCATACGTTTTTTACCAGATGGTTGCAACTCAGTAATTTTAACCCCAGTTTCATTTCCTGTTGCCACAACGAAACCATCTTCTTCAATCGCTACAATAGAACCAGCTTCAGCCTGCATGGTTACAGGAACTTTTTCGCCCCACCATACTTTTACAACTTGCCCTGCTAAAGTTGTATAAGCAACTGGCCACGGATTTAAACCACGAATATGATTGTAAACCTCTTCTCCTGTTTTCGTCCAATCAATCTTTTCTTGCTCACGTTTAATATTGTAAGCGAACGTTGCTTCATCCTCATTTTGTTTAATCGGCTCTAATTTTCCTTGTATTAAAAGTGGAACAGTTTTTGATAATAAGTGTGCTCCAGCCTCACTTAATTTATCAAATAATGAACCAGTTGTTTCACGCTCTTCGATTTCCACTTCTACTTGCGTTAAAATATCGCCCGCATCTAATTTTTCTACCATATACATAATCGTGATACCTGTTTTTTCTTTTCCTTGCATGATGGAATAATGAATTGGTGCACCACCTCGAAGTTCTGGAAGCAATGAAGCATGAACATTAATACACCCATACTTTGGTGCTTCTAAAATTTCGTTTGGTACAATTTGTCCAAACGCAGCTGTCACAATTAAATCAGGCTCTAATGCCAATACTTTTTCATACTCGTCTTGTTCACGAATTTTTAACGGTTGTAACACCGGGATACCATGTTTTTCCGCTTCAACCTTAACAGGTGTTGGTGTCATAACCTTTTTTCTGCCCACTGGACGATCAGGCTGCGTTACAACACCAATCACATCATATCCATCTTCAATAAGACGACGAAGCACCGGTACAGAAAAGTCCGGTGTTCCCATAAACACTACTTTTATCATTCAAAGACCGCTCCTTTTACATCTCTTCTAATTCATTTTCCTCATAATATCTCGTCACTTTTGATGTAAATAGCACACCGTGTAAATGATCGATTTCATGTTGGATTGCACGTGCTAGAAAATCATCTGCTTCTAATAAAAAGATTTTACCACGGCGATTCTGCGCACGTACTTTAATATATTCTGCACGCTCCACTTCACCATAAAGTCCCGGAAAGCTTAAGCAGCCTTCGGGACCTACTTGTTCACCACGTTTTTCTAAAATAACCGGATTAATCAGTTCGATTTTCCCAGTATCATCACCAATATCAACAACTGCCACTTGCAAACTTACACCTACTTGTGGCGCTGCTAAACCAACACCATCTGCAACTAACATTGTTTCATGCATATCTTTTAACAAATTCACTAACTTTTTATCAAAGTTAATTACCCGTTCACATGGGGTTTCTAACACTTCATCTGGATGCTTTATAATTTCTAAAACTGCCATATTTTCCTCCGCTACATTAACATTGTTGGATTAAAGTCGATTGAAATCTGCAAATCTTTTTGCATTTCTGCTTGATAATGTTCATTTACCATTTTGAGCACGTACTTTAAGTTTGGTTCCCGCTTGTATTTTATCATGCATTGGTATCGATATCTATCTTTTATCCTTGGAATTGCTGAAGCAACCGGCCCTAGTACCATTGTTTGTTGCATGCAATGCGTTCGTAAATAACCGACAATTTTTTCCGTTACTTTCACTGCTTTTAATAACTCTGGATGCGAAACGGTGATAAGCGCGACGTAGTAGTACGGTGGGTATTGCCTCATTTTTCTCATTTGCATTTCTTGTTCGAAAAATACATCGTACTGCTGATTCTTTGCTAGTTCTACACTATAATGTTCTGGCGTATACGTTTGAATTACCACTTCTCCCGGTAATTCATGTCGCCCTGCACGTCCACTCACCTGCGTCAATAACTGATACGTTTTTTCACTCGCCCTGAAATCTGGTAAATGCAGCATCGTATCAGCTGTTAAGACACCAACAAGTGTCACCTTTGGAAAATCAAGCCCTTTGGCAATCATTTGTGTACCAAGTAAAATATCCGCTTTCTCTTCACCAAACGCTTTTAATAGTTTTTCGTGCATTCCTTTACGACTCGTCGTGTCAACATCCATACGAATAACCCGTGCCTCTGGAAATAACTTTGTAATTTCTTCTTCTACCTTTTGTGTGCCTGTACCAAAGAAACGAATATACGAACTATTACAAGCAGGACAAGCAGTTGGCATACTTTCCTCATAGCTACAATAGTGACATTTTAAACGATGATTCATTTTATGATAAGTGAGTGATATATCACAATGAGGGCATTGTACTACATAACCGCAATCACGACACATGACAAACGTTGAATGGCCTCTTCGATTTAAAAAAAGAACCATTTGTTCTTTTTTTGCTAACCGATCCGCTATTTTTTCATGAAGTAATTTAGAAAACATGGAACGATTTCCATCTCGAAGTTCTTCACGCATATCAACAATTTCTACTGTCGGCAACGCTTGTTCATTCATACGTTTTTGCATTGTTAATAAATTATAAACGCCCTTCTTCGCTCTAGCGAACGATTCAAGTGTCGGCGTTGCACTACCGAGCACGATTGGACAATTATGATATTGACCTCTCCAGACTGCAACATCTCGTGCGTGATACCTTGGATTATCTTCTTGTTTATAACTTGATTCATGCTCTTCATCAATAATAATAATTCCTAAGTTTTCAAATGGCGCAAAGATAGCAGAACGTGCCCCGACGACCACCTTTACTTCTTTCCGTAAAATTTTCCGCCATTCATCATATTTTTCCCCAACAGAAAGCGCACTATGAAGAACCGCAACTTGTGAACCAAATCGTCCTTTAAAACGATCTACCATTTGCGGCGTTAACGCAATTTCCGGAACGAGCACAATGGCTTCTTTTCCTTTTTTTAATACCGCAGCAATGGATTGTAAATACACTTCCGTTTTACCGCTTCCTGTAACACCATATAGTAAAAATGGATTATATGTTTCATTTGCAATAGATGACAAAATAGGTGTAATCACTTGGGTTTGTTCATCTGTGAGTGGAAATGGCTTTGTCTGTTCAAAAGCCTCGTCGTCATATGGATTACGGTATACTTCAACATACTTTTCTAAAAGCAGTCCTTTTTTCACAAGCGACTTTACAGGTGCATCTGTTATTTGTAGTTCTTCTGTTAACGTTTTTAATGCCACACTGTGATAATTTTCTACAAAATAATAAAGTACATCTTGTTGCTTTTTACTTTTCAGTTCAAATGCAGCTGCTTCCAATTGTTCCTGTGGCAATTCTGGCCGAACCACTCTTTGTTTCTTCTTTTGCACTTTGTCCTTTACTCTATAGATGACTTCAATGGTACCGTTTGTTATCTCTTTTTGAACCATGCGATACATATGTGAGTGCGTGGCAATTTCTTCCCAATCTATCGCTTCTTTCCCTTGAAACAAATCACGAATTTCCGGCGCTACTTCTTCTGGTTTATGGAGCTGCAATCGCTTTTTATAAGTTGCTTTTATCGCCGTTGGAAGCATAACTTGAAAAGCTGAAATCGTATAACATAACGTTTCATCCGTCAGCCAAAAACCAAGTTTTAATAATTCTTCGTTTAAAACTGGCGTAACATCTAGTATTTCATGTAATGCTTTTAACTTTTTACTTTCCACATCGACTGAATCTTTTATTTCAATAATAAAACCTTGTAATTTCCGTGGACCAAATGGAACGACTACACGCATACCTGTTTGTACAATATCCTCCCATTTCTTTGGGATAACATAATCAAACGGGCGATCTGTTTGACGTGCCGGTACATCAACGATTACACTTGCAAACTTCATACATGATCCTCTTCTAACATCGCTTTGATTTGCATTAGGATTTCACGCGCAACTTCTTTCTTTGTTAAAAGAGGCAATCGAATAACTTCTCCATCTTTTCTATACATTGTTACAATATTCGTATCCGTACCGAATCCTGCTCCTTGGGCTTTCACATCATTTGCAACAATCATATTCGCATTTTTTTCGCGTAATTTTTTCGTTGCATATTCTTCTATATTTGTCGTTTCAGCGGCAAAACCGACAAGTAGCTGATGTTCTTTTTTCTCACCGAGTGTTTTCAAAATATCGGTTGTTCTTTCTAACTCAATGACCGCATCGCCACTTTTCTTTTTCATCTTCTGATCATGCACTATTTTGGGGCGATAATCTGCTACTGCAGCTGTTTTAATGACAACATCCATAAGTCCATAATGTTGCATTACAGCTTCTAACATCTCTTGTGCAGATTCTACTTGTACAGTTGTTACATTTATAGGCGGTGTTATTGCAGTTGGACCTGAAACAAGAATTACATCCGCTCCTAAGTCAGCCGCAACTTCCGCTAGAGCATAACCCATTTTTCCTGAAGAAAAATTCGTCATAAAACGTACTGGATCAATTTTTTCACGAGTTGGCCCAGCCGTTATTAAAATTTTCTTCCCTTTTAATGGTTTATATTCCGAAAAAGCTTCTTGCAATCGAGCAAGAATCGTTTCTGGTTCTTCTAATCGACCTTTCGCAACATATCCACATGCTAAAAAGCCTTCCCCAGGCTCAATAAATGTATATCCTAACGTTTTTAACGTCATCATATTCTTTTGAACAATTTTATTTTCATACATATGCACATTCATAGCAGGTGCAATCCAAACTGGTGCTGTAGTAGCTAACAATGTTGTTGTAATCATATCATCAGCAATACCATTTGCTAGTTTTCCGATACAGTTCGCAGTTGCTGGAGCAACAAGTACAACGTCCGCCCAATCTGCTAAATCAATATGAGCGATAACTGCAGAATCTTTTTCATCAAACGTATCCGTGTATACATCATGGCGAGAAAGCGCTTGAAATGTAAGAGGTGTAACAAATTTCATCGCTGATTCACTCATCATTACTTTTACAAGTGCCCCTGCTTGTGTTAATTTACTCGTTAACGCTGCCGCTTTAAAAACAGCAATGCCTCCTGTTACACATAGAAGTATCTTTTTCCCTTTTAGCATATGACTCGTCCTCTTTCTTTTTCAAACTTATTCTGCTGAAATGTATTCATTCCAGCTCGTCAGTGCTAGTATTTCATGAAACAAAAACCTATTTCTTTTTAGCTCTATCGTAAAAAAATAACAACCTACTTGTAAATAGGTTGTTACCGTTACATAGAAAAGTATAAAGTCTATGTTTTCATTTGTCGAAAAGAATGCCTTACTCAGACACTTTCTCTTCGCTTGGTACATAATTTAACGCTTCCGCATCAATTTCTTCCAATGCTTTACCTACACATTTATGAGAAACAGGATTTTCAACAACACAGTTGTTAGCCATTTGCATTTCACGAGCGCGTTTTGCAGCTACCGTTACTAATGTATATTTAGAGTCGATTTTTTTTAGTAATGAATCAATTGATGGATTTAACATATTATATACCCTCCGTCATTTCTTTATAATATTTCGCTACTCTTTCGCGGCGGCAATGTTCACCAACCACAATAGCTTTAATGCGCTCACAAGCAAGTTCTACTTTATCATTTTCTACTACATAGTCATAAGCGTCCATCATCTCGATTTCTTCTTTTGCTACAGTTAAACGATTTTCAATAACATCGTCAGTCTCTGTACCACGACCAACGATTCGGTTCTTTAGTTCTGATAAACTTGGAGGAGCTAAGAAAATAAATACACCTTCTGGGAAAGCTTTCTTTACTTGAATTGCTCCTTGTACTTCAATTTCTAAGAACACATCTTTTCCTTCTTGCAACGTCTTTTCAACATAATCGATTGGTGTTCCATAGTAATTCCCAACAAACTCTGCCCATTCAAGCAACTTTTCGTCCCGAATCATTTCTTCAAACTCTTCTCTTTCTTTAAAGAAATAATCCACACCATCCACTTCACCTTCACGCGGTTTACGTGTCGTTACTGAAATAGAGTATTGAAATTTTGTATCTTCATGGCTAAACAATTCTTTTCGAACTGTCCCTTTCCCAACGCCAGAAGGTCCTGAAAGAACGATGAGCAACCCTCTTCTACTTCTCATAAATATGTAAAACCTACCCTTCCTCACTTAAATCTTCTTTATTATTTAAACGATGTGCAATCGTCTCTGGCTGAATTGGACTTAGTACAATATGCCCATCATCCATAACAATAACCGCCCTTGTTTTTCTCCCATACGTAGCATCTAGTAACACGTTATGTTCACGCGCTTCCTGTACCGTTCGTTTAATAGGAGCTGACTCCGGACTTACAATTGCAATAATTCGATGAGCAGATACAATGTTTCCGTATCCAATATTTAAAAACCGCATGGCCATAGTTTGCGCCTCCTAGTAAGTCTATCCGATTTCTCCACCACGTATAACTTTATATATTTTTTGACAGCTACTCAATATTTTGTACCTGTTCACGAATTTTTTCAAGGTTATTTTTCATTTCTACAACATATTTTGAAATTGTTAAGTCGTTTGCCTTAGAACCAATCGTGTTAATTTCCCGATGCATCTCTTGTACAATGAAGTCCATTTTTCTACCAACAGGCTCCTCAATTGCAAGCGCTTCATGAAATTGATCTAAATGGCTTTGCAAGCGAACCAATTCTTCATGAATATCACAGCGCTCCGCAAATATCGCCACCTCTGTCAGCAACCTTTGTTCATCTAACTCCTGATTATGTAATTCCTTTAAGCGATTTTCCAATCGTTCACGATACTTTTGAGTAACAATTGGTGCATGCGGAATAATCGCATTGACACAATCGTGAATTTCTTGTAAACGATGTGCTATATCTTTATGTAATCGTTCTCCTTCGCCATCTCTCATCGTTTTTAACATACGAGCAGCTTGGCGAACAGCTTCATATAAACTTTGTTCAAATTGTTCATTTACATTTTCCATTTCTTCAATCGCCGTTACTTCTGGCATCGCCATTAATTGTTGAAGTGTAATGGAATCTTGTAATTGAAATTTCGTTTTCACATCTTCCATAATGGATTTATACTGTTCAAGAAGCGACCAATTCACACTTAACTTTCTTTCAACAAGAGCTTCTCCTGTAATAATAACGGACACTTCAATGCGCCCACGGCGAACTTGCTCTGCAATTAACTTACGAATTTTATCTTCAAAAACCATCATTTGTTTCGGAAGTCGAATGTTCATCTCTAAAAAGCGATGATTCACTGACTTCATTTCTACTGTGATTTGAAAAGCTTCGTTTTCTACTTTTGACCTTCCAAACCCTGTCATGCTAGAAATCATTTTTATCACATCCACGCCATGAAATAACTCAATGAAAAAGGTAATAGAGATGCAACTCTACTACCTTTTGTAAATTATATCACATTTTCATATCATTGACTATTTCAAGTTTACACTCTTCTTATACAACAAAGGCTTTTTCTTTTTCTCTTTCTTCCCTGTTAATAAAGATCCAACTAATAAGAATGTTGGAATAGATGATAAGCCTACAATTAATAACCAATCCCTCGCCTGAATTGGCATTGTACTAAAAATCGGTTGCAATGGTGGATAATATATAACCACAAGCATTAGTAACACTGAAATAATAACTGCTCCAACCAAATACATATTCCCAAAAGGATTACGATGGAATATAGAGTGCTCACTCCGGCAGTCAAATACATGAATAAGCTGTGCTAAAACGAGTGTAGCAAAAGCTACTGTTTGCGCATATTTCAATTCACTTGGGTGCTGATTAAACGCAATAATAAATGCAAGTAAGGTTACAATCCCTATTAAAAATCCTCGGCTCACAATTTTCCAAGCCAACCCTCTTGCAAACACCCCTTCTTTCGGATGCCGTGGATTTTTTCGCATTACATCTCCTTCAGCTGCATCTAATCCTAGTGCCATTGCCGGTAAACCATCTGTTACTAAATTCACCCATAAAATTTGAATCGGAACCATCGGGAGTGGCAATGCAAGCATCATCGCAAATAACATAACCAAAATTTCCCCAACATTTGATGCTAATAAATAACGAATGAATTTTCTAATATTTTCATATATATTTCTACCTTCTTTAATTGCCGATTTAATTGTAGCAAAATTATCGTCTAATAATATAAGAGATGAAGCCTCCTTTGCTACATCCGTTCCTGTAATCCCCATCGCTATCCCGATATCAGCTGTTTTTATTGCTGGGGCATCATTCACTCCGTCACCTGTCATTGCAACAATATGATCTTTATTTTGAAGAGCCTTCACGATTTTTAACTTATGTTCCGGTGATACACGTGCAAATACATAAGTATCTTCTACAATATCTTCTAGTTCACCTACAGACATATTTGCTAATTCCACACCTTCTACAACGCGGCCATTTTGTGGTAATATTCCTAACTGTTCTGCAATAGCCATTGCTGTTACTTTATGATCTCCCGTAATCATTACCGTTTTAATACCAGCTTCTTTACACTCTTTTACAGCCTGTTTCACTTCCGGTCTTGGCGGATCGATCATTCCTTGTATCCCGACAAGCATGAAGCCTTTTTCTACTTCTCTTTCATGTTCAATTGAATCTGTTACTTTTAAAGCCCTAAATGCAACAGCAATCGTTCGAAGCGCTTGGCTTCCAAGGTTATGAATTGCTGCCTGCACTTCTTTACGATATAACTCACTTAAAGGCTGCTGTTTATCCCCCCATAAAATGGTTTGACTCATTTGCAAAAGAACATCAGGTGCTCCTTTTGTGACTACAAATTTTTTACCATCACGATCACGAACGATAACACTCATCATTTTACGTGTGGAATCAAAAGGGAACTCATGAATAATTTCAAACTTTTCTTTTAAAGCTTCACGCGATATTCCCGCTTTCATCGCCGCTGCAATGAGTGCACCTTCTGTAGGATCTCCATCTAGGACATACGTTTTTTTCTTTTTTACAATGTTCGCGTTATTGCATAGACACCCAAATGTTAACAATTGATATAACGACCTTGTAGATGCCGGATTAATCTTCTGCTCACCTTTCATAAACGATCCAGTAGGCTCGTATCCTTGCCCTGTTACATGCCATGTTTCGCCACCTGACCACATATGTGTTACCATCATTTTATTTTGTGTCATCGTTCCTGTTTTGTCCGAACAAATAACAGAAGCACATCCTAACGTTTCTACTGCTGGTAATTTTCGAACAATCGCTCTCTTTTTAATCATGCGCTGTACACCAAGTGACAATGCAACCGTAACAATTGCCGGTAATCCTTCTGGAATTGCTGCAACAGCAAGTGATACACCCGCTAAGAACATATGGTACACTTCATTCCCTTGATATACCCCAGCTAGTACAACAAGTGCTGTTAAAATAAGGGCAACAATGATTAAAATCTTTCCAAGTTGTTCTAACCTTCTTTGTAATGGTGTTTCCATTTGCTCCGCATTTTGTAACATATTTGCAATTTGTCCCATTGCAGTATTCATTCCTGTCCCTACTACTACGCCTATCCCTGATCCTCTCGTTATCATCGTTCCCATAAAAGCCATATTTCTTTGATCACCAATCGCAACATTTTCACCTTGTAATGCTTCTACTTTCTTTTGAACAGGTACAGATTCACCTGTTAATGCTGATTCTTCGATATATAAACTGGATGCTTCAATAAGACGAATATCTGCTCCAATACGATCCCCGCTAGAAAATTTAATGACATCACCAAGAACAAGAGCTTTTGATGGTGCCTTTATCCATTTTCCATTTCGTAAAACTGTCACTTGCGGGGCGGCTAGTTCCTTTAAAGCTTCAAGTGACTTTTCTGCTTTTCGTTCCTGAAAAAAACCAAGAATCCCATTAATAATCACAATTGCCACAATTGCAATTGCATCAATATACTCTCCTAAAAATGCTGAAATAATCGTTGCACCGAATAAAACAAGCACCATAAAATCTTTAAATTGTGATAAAAATACAACGAGTGCAGAAGGCCGCTTTGCTTCTTGTAATTCATTTGGACCTAGCTTCTTTAATCGCCCTTCCGCTTCTTGCTCTGACAGTCCTACCTTCACATTCGTATTCGTTCTTTCTTCCACTTCATTTGCACGCATTTCATACCAATTCATCTCGCTATCGACCTCCTGATTGCAGACATGCTCTAATGAAAGCTTATTCAGCCCCGTCCAAAAAAATGCTATAATTAACATTTAGTTAGAAAGGAGTGTTCATAATGGCATTCGATGGATTATTTACAAGAGCGATTACACATGAAATTACAAATTCTCTTCAAACAGGAAGAATTTCGAAAATATATCAACCTTCAAAATATGAGATTTTGTTACATATTCGAGCGAACGGAAAAAATCAAAAACTGCTTCTTTCCGCGCATCCTACATACGCACGTATGCATCTTACAAATCAAAGTTATGATTCACCGGCATTACCACCAATGTTTTGTATGCTTCTTCGCAAACATTTAGAAGGTGGATTTATTGAGAAAATTGAACAAATCGATTTAGAACGAATCATTCAAATTACCGTTCGAAGCCGTAACGAAATTGGGGACGAATCGTTAAAAACATTAGTTATTGAAATAATGGGGCGTCACAGCAATATTATTTTAGTAGACACGAAAACGAATAACATTTTGGATAGCTTAAAGCACGTTTCTTTAGCGGTAAACCGGCATCGTACTGTATATGCTGGCGCAGAATATGTTGCACCACCAGCACAGCATAAAATCAATCCCTTGCAGATTGAAACACAAGATGAGTTTATTAGGCCACTAGACTTTTTAGCAGGAAATATGGATAAACAACTCGTTGGGGCCTTTATGGGGCTTTCTCCGCTATTTGCAAAAGAAGTTGTAAAAAAAGCTGGTATGGTAAATGAAAGTGCATTATCAGAAGCGTTTTTCACATTACAAAAACCATTGCAAGTACACCAATATGAACCAACAATGATAACAGCAGACGGAAAAGAATTCTTTTATCTATTCCCTCTCGCTCACTTAAAAGGTGATGAAAAAACATTTTCATCTGTTAGTGAATTATTAGATCGTTTCTTCTTCGGAAAAGCAGAGCGCGACCGTGTAAAACAACAGGCACATGATTTAGAACGATTTATGCACAATGAAAAAACAAAGAATGAAAAGAAATTAATTAAATTACAAAAAACACTACAAGATGCTGGGAAAGCTGATAAATATCAATTATTCGGTGAACTCCTTACAGCTAACATGTATGCATTAAAAAAAGGCGACAAAGAAATTGAAGTTGTCAACTACTACGATGAAAATGGTGGAACAGTAAAAATTACGTTAGATCCACTAAAAACACCGTCAGAAAACGCACAACGTTATTTCCAAAAGTATCAAAAAGCAAAAAATTCTGTCGCAATCGTAAAAGAACAAATTGAAAAAACAAATGAAGAAATCATTTACTTTGATAGCCTACTTCAACAAATGGAGGCCGCTTCTTCAAAAGATATTGAAGAAATCCGTGAAGAATTAGCTGAAGAGGGTTATGTGCGTAACCGCAAATCGAAAAACACAAAGAAAAAGCAGACGAAGCCAGTACTAGATAAGTATATCGCCAGCGATGGAACTGAAATTTTAGTTGGTAAAAACAATAAACAAAACGACTATTTAACAACGAAATTTGCACGCCGTGATGAAATTTGGTTACATACAAAAGATATTCCTGGTTCTCATGTTGTCATTCGCTCATTAGAACCTACCGAAGAAACTTTATTAGAAGCTGCCAAACTTGCTGCTTATTACAGCAAAGCAAAGGACTCTAGCTCTGTTCCTGTAGATTTCACAAAGATTCGTCATGTTAAAAAACCGAGTGGTGCCAAACTTGGATTTGTTACATACGATAATCAACAAACACTGTATGTAACGCCTGATGCCGATATGGTGATGAAGTTAAAATCTTAAATATAAAAACGCAATGATTGATTAAGATCATTGCGTTTTTTATTTACTACTCTCGCTCTCTCTGGACAATATACTGATAAAAAATTGACACTTTATCTCTATATTGTCAAAATCCAGACACATACATAATTCCTTTCTTATTTTTTGACACATTATACATGAATTAGCACTTGTTATGAGTTGGCACAATTATTGTTTTTATATTAAGGAGATGAAAGGAAGAGATTAAAATGACTTCAAGAATAAAAAAATCCACGAACAACTACATCAATACGTAATAGACGGATTACTCATTACAAAAGCGATTAGAGACCTTATTGTTATTGGTTAATCTATCCCCTATGTAACGATTTTTTCTTTTAACATATGGAATTTCACCTTCTTTATTTAACAGGAATTTCTTTCTGCATAGAGAAATCCTTCTCTGAAGAGATTATTTACTAGGAGGAATTTCTATTGAATTTTGTAATTGATAAAATGGACGGATTAAACGTAGAGTTCTCAAAACTTGTTTCTATGATGAATTATGCTCGTTATAAAACTATGCAAGCTGTACAAGACTTAACAATTGAAGAACTGGATTATTTGTACAATGATGAGGCGAATTCCATTGGTATGCTTTTATATCATATGGCTGCAATCGAATTTTACTATCAAATTCATACTTTTGAAGATCGCGAACCAACAGAAGCTGAATTAGAACGCTGGTTACCAGGGATTGAATTAGGTGATCTTGGACGTCAAACGATTAAAAATCATCCATTAGACTACTACATACATACGTTACAAGAAGTTCGCGCTAAAACAATTGCAACGTTTCAATCACTGCCTGATGAATGGCTATATCAAACGACACCGTTTTGGCATGACAAACCAGCAAACAACTATTTCAAATGGTTTCACGTCTTTGAAGATGAAATCAACCATCGCGGACAAATTCGATTAATTAAAAAGATGCAAAAGGCTCATTCAGTAAAATAATAAATTTTGAAAAACTAATTTTCTTGAGCATAAGCCCCCTCCTTTTATGCCATTTTCAGGATTTTTTGTATTATACCATCCATTTATCCCGCTATTTGTGGGCAGTAAGACCCCGATTGGTGCGGGCTGATAATCAGTGGGGAATGAAGAAAACCCCCACTGATTAAAGTTTCACTTTATCCATCTTGTCAGTTCAGTACATGAAACTATAACTCTCTTGTATCAATCAATGATCTTACAACCTTGAATATAAAGAATTAGGAAAAGATGACTCCAATTTATTTCAAGTCATCTCTCTTATTCATACATTCCTCTATTTTCATAGACTATGAATCTGCAACAACTTAGATTGAACTTTCTCATAAAAAGTAGGCAACTCTTTTAACGGATCACGAAATGTCAATAACACTAGATTAATCCCAATTTCTTCTAGTTGTTGAATTTTTTTGGTGACTTGTTCATAAGAACCAATTAAACCCGTACGGAATCCTTCATTAGCTGCAACAAAGTCACTAATTTCTGTTGCATTTGCCCACATGCCTTTTGCATTTCCCACTTTTTCTTTAAATTTTTGAATTACATTTTCATCTGCATGAGTAACAATCGTTTGTAATTCTTGTTTTGCTTCTTCTTCTGTTTCTCTAGCAATTACAAATGCATTTACAGCAAATTGTACTTTCCGGTTATAACTTTTAGCAATTGTACTGACTTCCTGTACCTGCGCTATTAACTCTTCCTGTGGAGCGCCGTTTATAAAATACCAATCTGACAACCTTCCTGCCATTTTTCTAGCTTCCTCAGAATTCCCTCCCTGAAAAATTTTAGGATAAGGCTTTTGTACGGGTTTTGGTTCCATTTGCGCATGTTTGAGAGAATAGTAATCTCCTGTAAATGTAACATCTTTTTGTTGCCATAAGCTTTTCAAAACTTCTAAATACTCTTCAGAGCGTTTATATCTTTCTTCATGAGTAATCCACGGAATTCCAAAGGCTTCTTGCTCACCTTGAAACCATCCACTTACTAAATTAATATGCCATCTTCCTCCGCTAATAACATCAATTGTTGCTCCTATTTTCGCTAAAGTGGCAGGAGGAATAAAACCAGGCAAAACGGCACTAATAAAATGAATATGCTCTGTTTCTACTGCTAAAGCCGCAGTGATACTCAAAGGATCTAATTGACCACTAGTGTCATCTCCTCCACCAATTTTTCCGATATATCGAACTGGGAACAGTATAAACTCTACTCCCAATCGATCTGCAAGCAAGGTTAAATCCCTATTATATTCATAAGACCATTCTGTAATCTGTTCCACGCTTGCACGCAAGAAACCACCTGAAACATTATATCCCCATGTAGCAAACTCCATATCCCGTTCCCTCCTACTCAAGCTAATACTTCATTAGATTTAAACAGCGGCATTACTAATTCTCCAAAACGCTCTACTTCTTCTAAATGAGGATATCCTGACAAAATAAAATGAGTAACACCAAGATCAATATATTCTTGTAACCCTTCTCTTACTTGCTTCGGTGTTCCCACTATCGCTGTTCCTGCCCCTTTCCGTACTGTTCCAATCCCGGCCCATTTATATTTTCCAAAACGATAATCGCCGGTTAACAAATCATTCATACGCTTTTGCGCAACAGAATCAGCTTCCTTATAGTACGTACTCATCTTATTCTTAACTTTAGTGTTCACTTCACTGAGAAGATGATGAGCTGCCTTCCAGGCTTCTTCTTCAGTATCACGTACAATAATATGAATACGAATCCCAAACTCTAATGAACGATTATATGCTTTCGCTCTTTCTTGTACATCTTGCAACTGCTGTCTAATTTCATTTGCAGGTTCACCCCATTGTAAATATACATTCGCATATTTAGCAGCTACTTCTTTTGCTGCGTGAGACGAACCTCCAAAATAAATAGGAAGGTTTCGATTTTGATAGTTTTTCGGAATTAAATTTGCTTTCTCTACTTTATAAAAGTTAGATTGATAATCAACTAATTGTCCCTTCCACAAATTTGTTATAATATCTAAAAATTCATCTGCCCGTTCATAGCGAAGATCATGTTCTAAAAAATCACCATCTTGTCCTAATTCAACAGAAGACCCACCTGCTACAAAGTTTACCATTAATCGCCCTCGGCTAAACTCATCCAAAGTAGAAGCCATTTTTGCAGCTACTGTAGGAGAAATAAAACCAGGTCGAAATGCCACTAATGGAGAAATAGATTTTGTTGCATGAATAATAGCTGATCCAACCATCCACGCATCTAAATAAGGTGTTCCTGTTGGAATTAAAATCCCATCAAAATGTGCTTCTTCTGCTTTTTGGGCAATAGACACCAGGTAATCAAGTGTAGGTGGTCGTTCTGGCTTTTGCGTACCAACATATTGTCCATCACCACTAGTAGGGGCAAACCAATAAAATTGAATTGTCATATTCTATACTCCTCCCTCTTCAAAGAAATGGTGTTAGTTGTTTTGTGAGCTTTTTCGTATCATATCCTTGATACTGAGCTGCAAACGTCCGAACTGGGTCACCTGAATAATATCTTTCATACAACTCATGCCGTGCACCAAGTGGACTACCAATGATATCCCAAGCTAATTTGAACAGTCGCACTTTCTTCTCTGCATTACGGTCTGCACCGTTATAATATCGATGAAGTAGATGACCAATAGGCCCTTGTAACTCTTGCAATTCAGATGGTAATTGTAATAACCCACCTGCGCCAATTTGCTGTAAGATTTCAATAGCCCGTGGATAAAAGCGAGTTCCTAAATTTCTAGCAGTTGTTAATGGTACAATTGCTGGTAAAAATATTCCTTCATAAATTTTTGCTTGATGCTCTGCTGTTAGAAGCAATGCTTTTATAGTTTCAAGCTGCATAATCAATTCTGCTAACTTTTCTTTCACATGCAAGAACTGTGTAACACCAATAGATACCGCAATTTCATTTCCTAAAGCTGTAATAAACTCCAATTTACTAATAAGCCTAACAACCGTTTGATGTTGGCTTAAAGCGGAGACAACAGGATCTGTCCGTGTCTTCCAAATAGCTTCCGGATCATCTTTAATAAACACTCTTTCCCATGGAATTAATACATCTTCAAAAATCACTACCGAATCCATCTCATCAAAACGGGCACTTAAAGGATGATCCTCTTCATATTCGGAGGCAAATGATTCACGGCATACAATATGGACACCAGGTGTATTTACAGAGACAGCGAACATTGTTGCATATCGAATGTCTTCTTGCGGTCTTTTATGATATGGAAAAACAAGTAATTCATCTACATATGGAGCTGCTGTTGCAATCATTTTTGCACCTCGAACAACTATTCCATCCTCTGTTTCCTTTACAATCCTGACCATCGTATAAGGATCTATCATTTCTGATGCTTTTTTCGAACGATCAATTTGTGGATCGTGTGCTGCTGTTGTAGATAACAAATCAAGCACACAACTTTTTTGATAGTACCGCTCTATCTTTTCAGCGAAATGATTCACATTTTTCCCCAAACGATGTCTACTTGCATACCATCCTGTAATGAGCGAACGTGAATATTCTGAAAGTCTACTCATCACACCAAAAGTAGCATCAGACCATACTTTATAAGCCTCTCTTTTTCTTGCCAAATCCTGAGTAGTTTTAGGTACCAAAAACGCAAGATTTGCTCTATCCTTATTTTCATCTAAAATAAAAGTAAGTTTATCTCTTGTTTCTGGGTGATTCTGCATATCTAGAAGCTTTGCAAAAGTTTGAATTGTCCCCTCAAAAGCTGGATGAGTGTCTATATTTTTTACAAGCTCTCCCTGTAACCAAACATTACGACCATCATTTAAACGGGATAGATATTTTTGACCGTAACCCATTTGTTTCATCCTCCTTTACTTGTTTATGAAACACCTGAAGCGCATCCTCTATTCTTTTATGAAGGACTTGTTTGTCATACATTTCATATTGAAAAGCAAACATCCGGACTGGATCTCCTGTATAAAACCTTTCATATAATTCATGCCGAGATCCCAGTTCACTTCCTACTAAGTCCCAAGCAAGGCGAAATAATTGAATCCGCTGCTCTGCCTCAATATTTTTCCCTTTAAAATATTTATGAATCAATTCATCTATTTCACTAAATTCCCCGATGTTTCCAGAAGGTATTTGAATCAATCCGCCAGCTCCGATTTGTTGTATTACTTCTAATGCACGTGGATAAAAACGAGTTCCTAAATTTCTAGCAGTATACAATGGGGTTGCATCTGGGACAAATACACCGAATTCATTTAACTTCGCATTTACTTCAGACGCAGTCAATAAAGCTGAAATGCTTTCTACTTGCATAATCAGTTCTCCGAGCTTTTCTTGTACATGTAAGAAATGATCCGCTCCGATTGACTCCGCAACAGCAATGGCTACTCCTGTCACAAACTCTAACTTTTTCACCAATCTTACAACAGTTTGATGGTTCGCTAATTCATTTGTTTTTTGCTGTCGCTGTGCTTGCCATACTCCTTCTGCATTCCCACGAATCAACACTCTCTCCCAAGGGACAAGTACATCATCAAAAATCAACACTGCATCCATTTCTTCAAATCTAGCACTTAAAGGCAATCGATTTGCTTCTTGCTCTGCAAACGATTCACGACATACGATATGAATCCCAGGTAAATTAAGAGGTACAATCAGTAAATTTGTAGTTGAAATATCTTCATCCTTTAAACGCTGATGCGGCATAATAATCGCATCATGAGAATAAGGGGCTGCTGTCGCAATCATTTTAGCCCCTCGTATTACAATCCCATCCTTTGTTTCGCGGATAACACGTAAAATCGCATCATCCTTTTGATTATAAATATCTGTTGATCTATCTATTTGCGGATCTAATATAGCTGTCGTAATCATCCTATTTTCATCGCGAGATTTCTCGAAATATTCCGTTATTTTATCCAAAAACTGAGAATCAAACATCTGAAAATACGATTTAGATGCATACAAACCCGTTACAAGAGACCTTGCATATTCTGATAATCTACTCATCACACCGTAGGTTTGACTCGCCCATAACTCAAAAGCTGCTTTTCTTCTTTTTAAATCTTCATGATTCTTCGGTACTAAAAAAGCATTGTGAACGTAACTTCCTGTTTTAGGACTGACGTGCCCTACTATTTTTTGAGTAGATGGATTTTCTAACGTATTCATTAAAGAGCTTAATGTTTGTAACGTTCCTTTAAAAGCTAAATTACTAGAAACAGATTGAATTCTACGACCACTTATCCAAACAGATCGATTATCATCTAAGCTTTCTATAAAATTTTTCCCAATTGATTTGGTCACTACACAGATTCCTCCTTCAACCAAAATAAAAAGGCCTTTCGCGTATATACACGAAAGGCCTCTGGCTGTCCAGTCAGCAGATTTTATACTTAATAAATAACTTTGTTCCATTCTAATACCAACAAAACAGAGTTGTCAAGTATGAATTATTAAAATGTTTTGTCATTAAAAGAAAATTACATGAATAATTTTCCAAATAAATAGTTGCAATATAAATAGATTCCCTTTTATAATACATTTAAACCAATTAAATACATACGTTTACTAAATTTTGATTCTGACTGGATCACCAGAGGTATGAAATTATATTCATACCTCTTTTCTTTTTATACGTTTATATGCTTGAAATATCTCACCACTCCACAGACAATCTCAAGCTCAATAAAGTGAAACTTTAATCAGCCCGCACCAATCGGGCTTTTACGGTCAGTTGATCCCCCACCTAACTTCTTTGCTCTTGCTGAATTTTGAAGTGGGGGTCTTACTGCCCGTTAATGCAGGATAAAAAAATAACAAAGAAAGGAAATGATGCCACAAATGAAAAGACTATTGATTTTTATTGTTATGTTACTTTTACTCATTGGTTGTACTTCCAATTTAGAAACAAGTAAAACTGCTTCTACAAATATATCTGCTAAAAAAGAATTAGTATTTGGATTTACTCCTGGTCCATATAGTGACCAAGTACGAAAAGTTATTAAACCCTATTTAGAAAAAAAGGGATATAAAATTTCTATTGTAGAATTTAATGATATTGTTCAACCAAACTTCGCATTATCAAAAGGTGAATTAGATGTAAATATATTCCAACACACAGCTTATTTTAAAGCTTTTACTAAAGAAAACAAATTGAACTTATCTGAAGTGTTAAAAGTCCCTACTGCACCAATGGGCTTATATTCAAAAAAACATAAATCACTAGATGAGGTGAATAGTAAAATTAAAATTACCGCACCAAACGACCCGGTAAATTTCGCACGCAGCCTTCGAATTCTTGAAGAAGTTAATTGGTTAACTCTAACACAAAACATCAATCCTCTTACTGTATCTGAGCAAAATATATCAAAAAGAAATAAAGATTTTTCTTTTACAACTCTTGAACAACCACAGTTACCAAGATCATTAGACGATGCTGATTATGCTTTAATCAACGGGAACTTCGCAATTGCATCCGGTATTAAAATTAGCGAAGCCTTAGCAATTGAAGACCCGCCTTTTGAATATCAAAACTTAGTAGCAGTCCGTCAAGAAGATAAAAATAAACAATTTGTAAAAGACATTATTGAAGCCTATCACTCTCCAGAGTTTAAAAAACTTATTGAAACAGATCCTTCTTTTAAAGGTTTCTGGAAACCTGACTATATGAAATAACGAATACATCCCTTTAATAAGGCATTATCTATTCAACAATCGTGATGATGCCTTTTTTCTTTCATTATTAAAGTGCATGAAACTATATATTTTCTTCCTACACTCACACACTCCCAATCTCTTCATAAACTAAACTACACGAACGCCTAAAGGATGTGAGCATAATGGGAGTAGAATTAACACTTCTGCACGCCCTCTATATTCTTTGTTTACTTACAATTATCACCTTTTTTATTCTCCGAAAAGATACGACAATCATTTGTATTGTTTTTATCTTTTTATTAGCTCTAACCGCAACACATTCTATTCCTCTTGCTGTTAGCGGGATTTTTCAAAGTCTTATCTATGCCATTACCGAACTACTACCAACAATTTTAATCATCTCTATTATTGTTTCGATGAGCAATTTACTCGTGCATACCGGAATAAACGATACGATGATTTCACCATTTACAAAAATGATTCGTACCCCTACTCTTGCCTACTGGATTATCGGTCTCTTAATGATGACGATTTCTTTCTTCTTTTGGCCATCTCCTGCCGTTGCGTTAATGGGAGCAATTTTGTTACCAGTTGCCGTTCGCGTCGGTCTTCCACCAATCGGTGTGGCGATTGCCATGAACTTATTCGGACACGGGATTGCTTTATCTGGGGATTTCGTTATTCAAGGCGCTCCAAAATTAACAGCCGATGCTGCTGGTCTTCCTGTTTCCAGCGTTGTTTCTGCCAGTGTTCCTCTTGTTATCGTTATGGGTGTTGTTACAACCTCTGTCGCCTTTTTCTTCTTACGAAAAGAATTTCAAACAGGTTCGTTGCATACAAGCCATGTAGAATCAACTGTATTATCTAAAACCCTCACTTCTCTTACTCCTCGGGTCAAAAGATGGCTCGCAATTTGTATTCCTATCATTTATGCCATTGATATTCTGTGTATGATTCAATTTCATTTACAAGGAAGTGATGCAACAGCAATTATTGGTGGAACAACGGTTGTAATGATTATCATCATTTCCCTCATTGCATATAGAGGAAAAGGATTTGAAAAAACAACTGATTATTTTATCCAAGGGCTCCAATTTGGCTTTAAAATTTTCGGTCCCATCATTCCCATTGCTGCACTTTTTTACTTAGGCGACAGCGGTTTTGTCAAAATTATTGGAGACTATTTACCAAAAGGATCGCATGGGATTATTAATGATTTAGGTGTTGCCCTTTCACAAACTGTTCCTCTTAACCAATATGTCTCTGCCATTACGTTGACCGGTGTTGGTGTTATCACCGGTTTAGACGGCTCTGGATTCTCTGGTATTTCTCTTGCCGGCTCTATTGCAAATCTTTTTGGAACAGCACTTGGACACGGAACAGCTACGTTAACAGCACTTGGACAAGTAGCTGCCATTTGGACTGGAGGCGGCACCTTAATTCCTTGGGCACTTATTCCGGCAGCAGCAATTTGTAAAGTAGATCCATTTGAACTTGCACGGCGAAATTTTATACCGGTTGTTATCGGATTATTTGTTACTACAATTGTAGCGATGTTTCTTTTATAACCGTAAGCAAGATTTTCTTTTCTTACAGTTTTCTCTTGTAAATTGTTAAAATATACTGATTTCACAAAGGGATTCTAAACCATCTACCGAAATTATATTAGAACAACAATTATTCCAAAACGTTTACGAGAAACATATTACTTCGTAAGAAAAGGGGACATGACCATGAGTGAATTAATTTTCGTCTTATTTATTTGTCCATTACTTATCTTTATTGTTTCAATAATTGGAACACGTAGAACAAGAACGTATTACGTAATGCCAATTATAACGTTTGCTATATTTCTAATATTAGGAGTTACATTGTTTACCCCATCCTTTTTCTTTTGGGTTGGCATGTATAGCATTTTCTCATTTATCGTTTCTTATATAACTTTATTATTTGTAAAAGGATATGAAGCTGTAGAGGGAAAATTCTAATATTTTTATTTAAGTTCTTTTAAGGCATAATATTGACAATTAGTAAAAATTTAGGACTTCTATTAGATAGTCCTATTTCTTCATGTACAAGTGACCATCACGAAAAAGAAATGGTTAATTAAACATTCTCCCATTGAACTACCCCCACCTTCACTTCGTTTAGAGGAGGGGTTCTTCTCGGTTAAAATGATAAAAAAGTCGACTTCCTTTATGTTAAGAAAGTGGACTTTTTTAGGTTACTTGTTAGCTTGGATAATATATCGTCATACTTAATCGAGTTAATGTTTCTCCAGAATTATAATATGTGTGAGGTCTATCAGCCTTAAATCTGATTGAATCACCACTTTTTAATTTATATTTGCATTCACTAACATGAATCGTTACTTCTCCATCAAAAACAGTGATAAATTCCTCAGTTCCTTCTCTATGGGAATCAGAACTTAATATCCCTTCTTTTTCAATTTCAACAGAGTAAACTTCAAAGCGTCTATCCTCTTGGAAGGGAAAGTAAGGATAGACTCTATACCTTCCATTGTCTTCAGACAATACTTGAATTTCATTTCTTAAAACAACTGTCGTATCAGGCTGTGGATTATTTATTAGGGAAGTAAAGGAAATTTTTAATCCATTCGCTATCTTCCAAATCGTTGTAAGAGTTGGACTTGACTCTCCTCTTTCAATTTGTCCTATCATCGTTTTGCTTACTCCACTTAATTGAGAGACCTTCCCCAGACTTAATTTTTCCTTCTCTCTGATAGCTTTTAAATTCTTTGCAAGAATAAGCTGAATTTCCTCCATAAAATCACTCCTATACTGTATACATTATAACGACCATTATGTATAATAAAAAGCAGAACGTTATATTGTTCATTTTGGACATTATAACATACACCCATGAAAAGGAGGAGGCTAAAAATGCCTTTATTTTCATTTTTGTTATTTGTTTTTATTAGCAGTTTTACTCCAGGTCCCAATAATATCATGGCAATGACGTTTGCGAATAAACATGGATTAAAGAAAACATTTACATTTTGTTTAGGAGTAAGTTTTGGATTTTTTGTTCTCACATTATTGTGTAGCTTTTTTAATATTATACTTACAAGTGTTATACCAATCATTGAATTTCCTTTAACCATTTTGGGTGTAGGTTATATGTTATACTTGGCTTTTAAAATACTTACCAGTAAAGAGAATACGGGCGAAAATGATGAAGGTAATAGAAACTTTTTCTTAATAGGTATCTTGCTACAATTTATTAATCCAAAAGGTATTCTTTTTGGGCTTACAGTAGTAGCAACCTTTATTCTCCCCTATTACAATTCATATTCCAGCTATCTTCTTTTCTCATTATTTTTAGGAATGGTTGGTTTAATGAGTACGTTTAGTTGGAGTCTATTTGGCTCGGTTTTTCAAAAGCTCTTATTACAATACCGACAACAGTTTAATATAATTATGGCAGTTTTATTGGTATTTAGTGCTTTTTCAATTCTTGTCAAATAGAGTAAATACTTGAACAATGTTATTTAAAAGAAAACAAGTGATTCAATTTAGTCTATTGAGTCACTTGTTTTAATCAAACTTGAGAGTTATTCAACTATCCTGCTCCATTCGCTTAAGTACCTCTCTTCACAATTCCTTCTTTTAATCAACATAAATATCCATTTCGTATTTTGCAAAAAAACACCTTAAAAGTTGCTACAAATGATTTTGGGGAACTTTTTTAGCGTACGATAAAGCTAAATTTTTTGAAACACAAATTCCTTATCGTACGAAATTTGTGTTTCTTTGATGCTCCCCATTACTATCAAGCTAGGATAAATGTACTTTTTCTTATCTTTCTTTTTTGTACTACAAATAATCTCATTTACTAATACAACATTACCGTGCTACAATATCATTACTAATGATGGAAAGGATGATGGGTGGACGATGATTAACTAATCTTATTTTTAAATGTTGAAATTTGATATTTCAATTTATAAAAAATAGGATTAGTCTGCCCATTCTCCATAAGAAAGTATTGCTATTTCATACAATAGCTTATTTGGGTATAAATAATATAACGACTAATCCTGCCAAATTTAATTGGGAGGATTTTTTTGTTCTCCTTTAAAAGAAGGGATTAGATAGTATGAAAGAACTTTTAAAAATAAAAGATGTTTGTGTGGAAATAATGGAAAATACCCTGTTAGAACAATTGAATATTACAGTGAAACAAGGAGATATTATCGGCGTCATAGGAAAAAATGGTGCTGGAAAATCCACTTTGCTACAATTAATAAATGGAAAAATAGAACCAACAAAAGGGAAATTAGACTGGCAACAGACGAACGTCACAATGGCATATGTTGAACAAGAAACAGAGGGGTTTACATCTAACGAAATCTCAGCAGTAGAAGCGGAACTTCTTGCAAAATGGGGCGTACCAGCAAACGATTTTCATAAGTTAAGTGGTGGCGAAAAGGTTAAAATCCGACTCGCCAAAGGATTTGCGAAAGGAACAAACCTTCTAATACTAGATGAACCGACGAATCATTTAGATGAAAAAAGTACAGAATTTCTTATTGAACAGATAAAAAGCACTAGTGGAACAATTATCGTTGTATCGCACGATCGTTATTTCTTAGATACTGTTGCAACAAGAATTTGGTCGATAGAAGATAAAAAACTAATTGAGCATAAAGGAAATTACACGAGTTATATGCAAGCTCGAGAGCAAAAGAGGCTCACCCAGCAGCGCGAATATGAAAAACAACAAAAAAATATTGAACGTATAGAATCACAAATGAAAGAATTAACATCATGGTCACAAAAAGCACATGCACAGTCGACAAAAAAAGAGGGTTTTAAAGAATATTATCGTGTCAAAGCAAAGCGAACAGATGCACAAGTAAAGTCGAAACAAAAACGTCTTGAAAAAGAACTTGAAAAGATGAAAACAGACCGTGTCAAGCCGGACCCTATTGTAGAGTTTTCAATTCAAACAAATAAAAAGGTAGGAAAACGTTTTTTAGAAGTAAAACAATTAAAAAAATGTTTTGAGGAACGGACATTATTTGAAAAAGTTAATTTTACAATTCAACATGGTGAAAAGATTGCACTAATGGGTCCTAATGGTTGTGGAAAAACAACATTATTGAAGATGATTATGGGACATGAAACTGTTGAAGGTGAAGTATGGATTTCACCATCTGCAAATGTTGGTTATTTAACACAAGAAGTATTTGATTTACCTGTTGAAAAAACACCAGAACAATTATTTTATAAAGAGACTTTTGAAGAAAGAGGAAAAGTACAAAGTTTAATGAATCATTTAGGATTTAAATCTTCTCAATGGACAGAACCAATCAAACACATGAGTATGGGAGAGCGTGTAAAGTGTAAGCTGATGACATATATATTAGATGAAAAAGATGTGCTTATTTTAGATGAGCCAACAAATCACCTTGACTTACCTTCACGTGAACAGCTTGAAAATACATTAGCACAATATAATGGTACACTGCTTGTTGTTTCACATGATCGATACTTCCTTGAAAAAACGACTACCAGCAGATTGGTGTTTTCAAACAATAGCATACAAAAACAGTCGAAAGAAACATCTCAAAAAAGAGATAATCTCGTTGAACTACGTTTAAAGCTTGAAACAGAACGACAAGAAGTTTTAGGAAAACTCAGCTTCCTAACTCCTAAAGATGAAGCATACACGGAACTTGATAAAAGATTTAAAGAACTTACGAAACAAATAAAAGAGCTTTAATAAAAGGTAAGACAATATTCATCTATCCCTATTAAAACACGACCGCGTTTCCCCCCGCGGTCGTGTTTTTTATAATTATGCTGTAATCCAAGCCTCGTCAGCTGGATTTTTACGCCATTCTTGTAATTTCTTCGTTTCAGCTTGTCCGATCATACCTTTTTCTTCTGCTACTTCAGTTAATGTGCTGTAGTCACTTAAAGAATATGATGCTACGTTTGCTGCTGCTAGTTTTTCTTTTCCTGCTTCAAGCTCGTATGTGAAAATTGATACGATTCCTAATACTTCACAACCAGCCTCGCGAAGTGCTTCTACACAAGTAATTGCGCTACCGCCAGTTGAAATAAGGTCTTCTACTACAACTACTTTTTGACCTTTTTCTGCTTTTCCTTCAATTTGGTTCCCTTTACCGTGACCTTTTGCTTTACTACGTACGTAGCACATTGGTAAGTCCATACGATCACTTACCCACGCAGCGTGTGCTATACCAGCTGTTGCTGTTCCTGCAATAACTTCTACAGTTGGGAAGTGTTCCTCGATTAACTTCTCTAATCCTGCTGCAATCGCTTGACGTACTTTTGGATATGATAACGTTAAACGATTATCACAGTAAATTGGTGATTTCATGCCAGAAGACCATGTAAATGGATCATTGGGTTGTAAAAATACTGCTCCAATTTCTAATAGATGAGATGCGATTTCTTTTTTCATATTGTTACACCTTCCCACTGTTGTTTTACTGTTTTATACGCTTCAAGCGGATTTTCTGCCTTTGTAATACTACGTCCTACTACGATGTAACTTGAACCAAGTTCCCTCGCACGTTTTGGTGTTGCCACTCGCACTTGATCATTTACATCATCACTTGCAAGACGAATCCCCGGTGTTACTGTTACAAATCCAGGTCCACATACTTCACGTAACTTTGGTACTTCTAACGTTGAACATACAACGCCATCAAGTCCACTTTCTTTCGTTAACTTTGCATAATGAGTAACCGCTTCTTCTAACGTTTTCTCAATACCAATCTCTTTTTTCATCATAGCTTCCGAAGTGCTTGTTAGTTGTGTAACTGCAATACAAATCGGTCTCTCTTTTCCTTCTTGCTTACCTTCCTCTAACCCCTCAAGCGCAGCTTTCATCATGCTGCTTCCCCCAGCAGCATGAACATTTACCATATCAACATCTAGACTAGCTAGGCTGCGCATTGCGCTTTTTACTGTATTCGGAATATCATGAAGTTTTAAATCTAGAAAAATCTTATGTCCTTTTTCTTTTAAGTACATAATAATAGCAGGTCCCTCTTTATAGAATAGCTCCATACCAACTTTGACAAATAACTGTTCCCCTTCAAAGTGGCCTAAAAACTGTTCTACCTCTGCCTTACCTGAAAAATCCAGTGCAACGATTAGTGACTGTGACATGATTATTTCCAGCTCCTTCCCTGGCATTCCGAAATGTGTTCAAACCCTAACTCATCTAATAATGCTGGTAATTCTTCAATAATTGTTGGACATACGAACGGATCTACAAAGTTCGCTGTACCAACTGCAACTGCACTTGCACCAGCGTAAAAGAACTCAACTACATCTTCCGCTGATTCAATACCACCCATTCCGATAATTGGAATGTTAACCGCTTGGCTTACTTCATGCACCATACGAATCGCCACTGGCTTGATTGCAGGGCCTGATAGTCCACCTGTACGGTTTGCTAAAATGGGTTTTGCTGTTTTTAAATCTAGACGCATACCAAGCAATGTATTGATCATCGTTAAACCATCCGCACCTGCATTTTCAATTGCCTTCGCAATCTCCACAATGTTTGCCACGTTCGGTGACAATTTCACATATACCGGTACTTCAGAAACCTCTTTTACTCGCTTCGTTAAATCAGCAGCAATTTCTGGGACTGTCCCAAAAGCAATACCTCCCGTTTTTACGTTAGGACAAGAAATATTTAATTCTAGCGCATGAACATTTGGTGCTTTCGAAATTTCTTTCGCTACTGCTACATAATCCTCAGCTTGTGAGCCTGCAACGTTTGCAATAATTGGAAGATCAAATTGCTCTAACCATGGTAATTCGGAAGTCATTACCTTTTCTAGCCCTGGGTTTTGAAGCCCAATTGCATTTAGCATTCCGCCCGGTGTTTCAGCAACACGAGGCGTTGGATTTCCATAACGAGGTTGTTCTGTTGTTGCTTTAATCATGATTGATCCGAGTACACTTAAATCATAAAACTGTGCGTACTCACGACCAAACCCAAAACAACCAGATGCTGGGATAATCGGATTCTTTAATGATAATCCTGGTAAGTCAACTTGCAATCTGTTCATAGTACAACCTCCCCGATTGGAAATACTGGCCCGTCGCTACACACCTTCTTGTAAGAATGTCCGCTTGGATCTTCTTGCAAGTGGCATACACATGCAAAGCATGCTCCAATACCACAGCCCATACGTTCTTCTAGTGAAATATAGGCTTTTTTCTCTTTATAACGGCCTTCTAATGCACGAAGCATCGCTAAAGGTCCGCATGAATATAAAATGTCAAAGTCAATTCCATAGCTATCAATCACATCTGTTACAAATCCTTTTGTACCATGTGTGCCATCGACTGTTGCAATATACGTATCACCAAGTTCCGCAAATTTCTCTTCGTAGAAGACAACATCTTTTGTTTGGAAGCCTAAGATGTGAATCACACGTACTCCCTTTGCAACAAGGCGTTGTGATAGCTCATAAAGTGGTGGCACACCAATTCCGCCTCCTACTAATAGAGCTGTTTGTCCAGCCTCTGCTTCTTCTACAGGAAATCCATGGCCTAATGGTCCTAATACATCTACAAGTTCACCTTGTTTTCTCTTTGCTAGTGTTTTTGTTCCTTGTCCTTCCGCACGATATAGCATTGTAAATTCGTTCTTTTCTTGATCGACATTACAAATACTAATTGGGCGGCGCAGCAGAGGCGTAATGCCTTCTGCTACTTTAATGTGTACAAACTGCCCTGGTTCGTTCATTTGCTGTACAAGATCACCTTGAAGCACTAATTCGTAAATGTTTTTTGCGATTTCTGTTTGATTAACGACGATCATATTTTGCTTTTGCATCATGCATGTATCACCTCGTGACGCTGCGCTGGCGCGATTTCTTTCATTGCGTGAGCTGAGAATGTCATAGATTCTAGTACTCTTAGAATTGCTCTTGTTGTATCAAGTGATGTTAAGCATGCTACACCATTCTCTACAGACTCACGACGAATGCGGAAACCATCACGCGCTGGTTGTTTTCCTTTTGTTAATGTATTGATAACAAACTGTGCTTTTCCTTGACGAATAATATCAAGTAAGTTGTAGTCTTCAGAATCAATTTTGTTTACAACTTGCACCGGAATATTTTGTTCTGTTAAAGATTTTGCTGTTCCTGCTGTTGCTAATAAGTTATAACCGATTTCATGGAAGCGTTTTGCGATTTCCATTGCTTCTTCTTTATCTTTATCCGCCACAGTAATGATTACTGATCCGTGCGTTGGAATGTTAATTCCAGAAGCAACAAGTCCTTTATATAATGCTTTTTCAAGCGTTAAGTCTTTACCCATTACTTCCCCTGTTGATTTCATTTCAGGTCCTAATGTTGTATCAACTGAACGTAGTTTCGCAAATGAGAATACTGGCGCTTTTACATACACTTCATTCTCTTCTGGGTGATAGCCAGTTCCATACCCTTGTTCTACAAGGTTTTGGCCTAAAATAACTTTCGTTGCGATATTCGCCATTGGTACGCCTGTAATTTTACTTAAGAATGGTACTGTACGGCTCGCACGTGGGTTTACTTCAATTACATACACTTCATCTTTGAATACTACAAACTGGATATTTAGTAATCCAACAATGTTTAATCCTCTTCCAAGTGCAATTGTATTTTCAATAATTTGTTCTTTCAGTTTTGCAGATAAGCTTTGCGGTGGATATACTCCAATCGAGTCACCAGAGTGAACTCCAGCGCGTTCAATATGTTCCATAATACCTGGAATGAATACATTTTCACCGTCTGAAATTGCATCTACTTCAATTTCTTTACCAACCATGTAGCGGTCAATTAATACTGGATGATCTGCATGAACTTTAACCGCATTTTTCATGTAGTGCAGTAGTTCTTCTTGACGATATACGATTTCCATCGCACGCCCACCTAGTACGTAAGATGGTCTTACTAATACTGGGTAACCAATTTCTTCAGCGATCGCTACCGCTTGTTCTACAGTTGTTGCTGTTTTACCAACTGGTTGTGGGATACCAAGCTGTGTTAAAGCTGCTTCAAATTTATCACGATCTTCTGCACGGTCTAAATCTTCAAGTGATGTTCCTAAAATTTTCACACCATGTTCTTCTAATTTCGCCGCTAAGTTAATTGCCGTTTGTCCACCAAACTGAACGATAACACCTTCTGGCTGCTCTAAGTCAATGATGTGCATTACATCTTCGATTGTTAATGGTTCAAAGTATAATTTGTCAGAAATACTGAAGTCTGTTGATACTGTTTCTGGGTTATTATTAATAATGATTGCTTCATATCCAGCTTCTTTAATTGCCCATACAGAGTGAACTGTTGCATAGTCAAACTCAACACCTTGACCAATACGGATTGGTCCAGATCCTAGTACAACTACACTCTTACGATCTGTCACAATTGATTCATTCTCGTCACCGTATGTGCTGTAGTAATACGGTGTTGCAGATTCAAACTCTGCCGCACAAGTATCTACCATTTTAAATACTGGCGTCATATTATTTTCTTTACGCATATCGTAAATTTCACGCTCAGTTTTGTTCCAAGCAGCTGCAATGTAGTGATCACTGAAGCCCATTTCTTTCGCGTATTGTAATACTTCCATATTTCCTACATTCGCTTTTACTTCGCGTTCCATGTTTACGATGTTTTCAACTTTTTGTAAGAAGAAGAAGTCCATTTCACACCATGAGTTAATTTCTTCTTTCGTTACACCTTGACGAATCGCCTCTGCTACAACAAACAGACGCTCATCATCAGCTTTTATAATACGTTTTTTCATTGTTTCTTTATCAAGCTCTTTTAAGTGCTCTAACTCTAGGTGATAAATGCCAAGCTCTAAAGAACGAACCGCTTTTAATAATGATTCCTCTAAATTACGTCCGATTGACATAACCTCACCAGTTGCCTTCATCTGTGTACCAAGCGTTCTGTTCGCTGATTCAAACTTATCAAATGGCCAACGTGGAATTTTTGAAACAACATAGTCTAATGCCGGCTCGAAACATGCATATGTTTTTTGTGTTACTGGGTTTACAATTTCATCTAATGTTAAACCGACTGCAATTTTCGCTGCTAACTTCGCAATTGGATATCCAGTTGCTTTGGATGCTAGTGCAGATGAACGACTTACACGTGGGTTTACTTCGATTACATAGTATTGGAAGCTATGTGGATCAAGTGCAAGCTGAACGTTACATCCGCCTTCAATTCCTAATGCACGAATAATTCGTAATGAAGTGTTACGTAACATTTGATACTCACGGTCACTTAATGTTTGGCTCGGCGCTACAACGATAGAATCACCTGTGTGAACCCCAACTGGATCGATATTTTCCATGTTACATACTACGATTGCGTTATCATTTGAATCACGCATTACTTCATATTCAATTTCCTTACAGCCAGCAATACTTTTTTCTAATAAACATTGTGTTACTGGGCTATGTTTTAAACCACTTGTTACGATTTCAATTAACTCTTCTTCGTTATTACAAATACCGCCACCAGTTCCTCCTAATGTGAATGCTGGACGAACGATTACTGGATAACCGATTTCTTTTACGAATTCATATGCTTCATCAAGCGTATGAATAATTTCACTTGGAGGTGTTGGTTCATTTAAATCTTGCATTAATGTACGGAATAAATCACGATCTTCCGCTTGCTCGATTGCTGATAATTTTGTTCCTAAAATTTCAACTCCGCACTCATCAAGTACACCTGATTTCGCAAGTTCAACAGCCATGTTTAATCCTGTTTGTCCGCCAAGTGTTGGCAAAATTGCATCTGGACGTTCTTTACGAATAATACGGCTTACAAATTCTAATGTTAATGGTTCGATGTATACTTTATCTGCTGTTGCAGTATCTGTCATGATAGTTGCTGGGTTAGAGTTGACAAGGATTACTTTGTAACCTTCCTCTTTAAGAGATTGACAAGCTTGTGTTCCAGAGTAATCAAACTCCGCTGCTTGCCCGATTACAATTGGTCCTGATCCGATTACTAAAATTGTGTTAATGTCTAGGCGTTTTGGCATAACTCTTCCCCTTCTTTCTTAAAGTTTGCAATCATTGCTAAGAAATCTTCAAATAAGTCATTTGCATCTTCTGGTCCTGCTGATGCTTCTGGATGATATTGTACTGTAAATGCTGGGAACTTCGTATGACGAAGACCTTCTACTGTACCATCGTTTAAAGCAACATGTGTAATTTCAAGATCTGTACTTTTCACTGATTCTTCTTCTACTGCATAGCCATGGTTTTGAGAAGTAATTGCAACTTTTCCTGTTGCTACATGTTTTACAGGATGGTTTAAACCACGGTGACCGAATTTTAATTTGATTGTATTCGCACCAGATGCTAGAGCGAACAATTGATGTCCAAGACAAATTCCGAATAACGGTACTTTTCCAATAATGCCTTTTAGCATTTCAATTGCTTCTGGTACATCTTTTGGATCTCCAGGTCCGTTACTTAGCATAATTCCATCTGGGCTTAAACGTAGAATTTCTTCTGCTGATGTATTGTAAGGCACAACGATTACATCACAGTCACGTTTATTTAGTTCGCGCAAAATACCGTGCTTCATTCCAAAGTCCACAAGTACAACGCGGTAGCCACGGCCTGGGCTTGGATATGGATCTTTTGTTGATACGCGTTTTACATGATCTGTAAAGACTGTTGCTTTTAATTGACTTACGATATAGTCTACATCTGCATCCATGTTACAAAGACGTCCGCGCAATGTTCCATATTGACGAATTTTTCGTGTTAATTTTCTAGTATCAATTCCTGCAAGTCCTGGAATGTTTCTTCCTTTTAAATACTCATCTAATGAAATTTCATTACGGAAGTTCGATGGGTGATCACAAATTTCATTTACGATTAAGCCGTGTACAGATGGCTGAATCGATTCAAAGTCGTCACGGTTAATTCCGTAGTTTCCGATTAATGGGTACGTAAATGTTACAATTTGACCACAGTATGATGGATCAGATAATGTTTCTTGGTATCCTGTCATTCCTGTTGTAAATACGACCTCACCTGATTTTTCAATTTCTCCGCCGAAGCCTTTTCCAATTAATACTGTTCCATCTTCTAAGATAAGCTGTCTTTTCATACTAATGCACTCTCCTTTTGCCATGCGATCTTACCGCCAACTACTGTCATAACCGGCCAACCTTGACATTTCCAGCCTGCAAATGGCGTATTTTTTCCTTTTGATAAGAATGTTGTTGGATCAATCTCTTCTTCTTGTTCTAAATCAATAATTGTAATATCTGCCGCTCTTCCTTCTTTCAGACGCCCCACTTTTAAACCAAATGTATCTGCTGGCTTTTCTGTTAAAAATTGAATCAATTGTTCTAATGTGATAATTCCTTTCTTCACAAGGTTTGTATATAGTAATGGGAATGCTGTTTCAAAACCAGTAATTCCAAATGGTGCTCTTTCAATACCTTGTGCTTTTTCTTCTGCTGCATGCGGTGCATGATCTGTTGCGATTATATCGATTGTTCCATCTAATAATCCTTCAATTAATGCTTCGTGGTCTTCTTTTCCTCGAAGCGGCGGATTCATTTTAAAGTTTGGATCAACTGATGGGATATCATCTTCACATAATACTAAGTGGTGCGGTGTTACTTCTGCTGTTACTTTAATTCCAGCACGCTTTGCATCACGAATCACTCGTACAGATCCTTTTGTACTTACGTGACATACGTGATAGTGGCAATCTGCTGCTTCCGCAAGTAAAATGTCCCGGGCAATATGTACAGATTCACATACTGATGGGATACCGTTTAATCCGTGTTCCTTAGAAAACTTCCCTTCATGTACACAACCTTTATTAATCAGTGTATTTTCTTCACAGTGTGCAACGACTGCCATATTTAATTTTGCCGCACGTTTCATAGCTGCTAGCATCATGCTTGCATCTTGTACGCCTACTCCATCATCAGTAAACGCGAATGCTCCAAGTTCTTTTAATGTTTCAAAGTCTGTCATTTCAGAACCTGCTTGGCGTACTGTAATTGCGCCATATGGCAGTACATTTACATGTGCTTTTTCTTTAATTCTCTTTTGCAAGTCTTCCATATGTTCTTTGCTGTCTGGTACTGGGCGTGTATTTGGCATTGCACAAATTGTTGTAAAACCACCTTTTGCTGCTGCAAGTGTACCAGTTTCAATTGTTTCTTTATGTTCACCACCTGGTTCGCGAAGATGAACGTGTACATCTACTAATCCAGGTGCGATTAATTTTCCGTTTACATCGATTACTTCAGCATTATCTGCCGTAATATTTTCTGCTACTTTCGCAATTTTACCATCTTGTATAAGAAGATCTGTTGCTACGATTTTTCCTTCTTCATTTAGATAACGTCCGTTTTTAAACAAATAATTCATGTTTCATTCCTCCTAATACATTTGGTAATGCGCGTTTTAATACAGCCATTCTTACGTAAACTCCATTTTCCATCTGTTTGAATATGCGAGAACGCTCACACTCAACGAGTTCACTCGCAATTTCTACATCGCGGTTTACAGGAGCTGGATGCATAATAATGCTTCCTTGTTTCATACGTTTTTCTCGCTCAATTGTTAAACCGTGCTGCTCATGATATTCTTTCATGATGTCTGTTTCATAATGATCATGACGCTCATGTTGCACACGAAGTAACATCATCACATCAACTTCTGGAACAAGTTCATCTAAGCTTTTGTATGTTCCGAATGTGTTTGTTTCATCTTTCCACTCTTCTGGGCTAGCAAAGTAAATTGTTGCTCCTAGTTTCGTTAATGCTTCAGCATTAGAGCGTGCTACTCGACTGTGGCGGATGTCTCCTACGATTGCAATCTTTAATCCTTCAAATCTTCCAAACTCTTGTTTAATTGTTAAAAGATCTAACAGACATTGCGTTGGGTGATTTCCACATCCATCGCCAGCATTTAGAATTGGAATATTTACTTTATCTTTTAGCTCATCGAAGTAGCGATCTTGCTGATGGCGGATGACTACTGCTTTTGTTCCGATTGATTCTAGTGTTCTTATCGTATCGTATAATGTTTCTCCTTTTTGTACGCTAGATGAATCTGCTGAGAAGTTTAACACATCTAGTCCTAATCTCTTCTCAGCAACTTCGAAGCTAAACTTTGTTCTCGTACTATTTTCAAAGAATAAGTTCGCTACAAATGTTTGCTCTGTTATTTTTTTACCTCTTCCATTTGCGAAATCTTCTGCGTCTTTTAGGATTTCTGAAATCTCTTCTTTCGATAATTCACTCATCGTTAACAAATGGCTCATTGTCATCCCTCATCTTTCTGATTTTTATGATAACATTTTTGTATTTATATAACAATATTCGCATAAAAATACCCTAGTCATGTGAGACTAGGGTGCAAGAAAGAAGCCACCCTTTTCGGTCTCACAGGACTGAATTAAAAGGTTGTTTTTATGAAGCAATCTGCTTAGATTGTTGTTTTTGTTTCATTTCTGGTAACAGTAGATTTAACAGTACACCTACAATTGCTGCAAGTGCCATTCCTTCTACTTGGAATGATTCTCCGACATGAAGTACCGCACCACCAATACCGATTACAAGAATCACTGATGCAATCATTAAGTTTCGTTTGTCGCTTAAGTCTGTTTTATCATCTACCATCATGCGTAAACCGCTTGATGCAATTACTCCAAAGAGTAAGATTGATACGCCCCCCATAACTGGTGTTGGAATCGAGTGAATCAGTGCTGAAATCTTACCGATAAATCCGAACATAATCGCGAAGACCGCTGATCCGATGAATAGATATACACTGTAAGCTCTCGTAATTGCCAGTACACCTATGTTTTCACCGTATGTTGTATTTGGTGGTCCACCAATTACTGATGCGATTAATGTGGCTAGACCATCGCCAAAAATTGAACGATGTAAACCTGGTTTTTCAATTAAATCTCTTTTAATAACATTTCCTAGCACAATTTGGTGCCCAATGTGTTCTGAAATCGTCACTAGAGCAACTGGTACCATTAAGAGTACGATTTTCCATGAAAACTCTGGTGTATAAGTTACAAATGGTACTACAAAATCTGGTACATCAAACCATTTTGCCTGAGCCACTGGCTTTAAATCCACTAGCCCTTGGAAGTAAGCGAAGATATATCCTCCGATAATCCCGAGTAAGACTGGTATGATACTGAAAAATCCTCTTCCAAATATCGAGCAAATGATTGTAATTGCAAGTGTTACTAATGCCACTGAGAAGTGTGTAAAACTATACTTACCATCCGTATCATTCATTGCCATATTAACTGCTGTATGCGCTAATGCTAATCCGATAACCATTACAACTGGACCAACGACAATCGGTGGAAGTAACTTCATAATCCACGCTGATCCCGATTTCTTAATTCCAAGTGAAATCAAGATATACACAAGTCCTGCTAGTAAACCACCAAGCATTGCCGCTCCTGGTCCCCCTGCAGTCTTCGCCGTTATAATCGGTGCGATAAACGCGAATGATGACCCTAGATATGCTGGTACTTGACCTTTTGTTATAAGTAGAAACGCGAGTGTTCCTAACCCACTTGAGATTAAAGCTACTGATGGATTCAGTCCTGTTAGGAACGGAACAAGCACTGTTGATCCAAACATCGCGAACAAATGTTGTATACTCAAAAATAACCATTTTCCCGGTTTCGGTACTTCATGAATGTCTAACACTGGCTTTTGCTCCATTGTTACATCCTCCTTCAGTTTAAAACTTTGCAATAAAAAAACTCTTTGCGCCCTGTGCACAAAGAGTCCTATACTTTCGTATGTCAAATTTGACATACGAAAGTCAAGACCCTTTGGCAGCCTCACGGGACTACATTTAAAAGGGCTTTACTTATCGTATATACTTACTCGATCTTGCTGATCTGTCTCTTGCAAATCAACTTCAATACGTTCTTCACTTGACGTTGGAATGTTCTTCCCTACATAATCAGCGCGAATTGGTAATTCACGATGACCTCTGTCTACAAGAACAGCCAGTTGGATTTGTGATGGTCTACCTAAATCCATAAGAGCATCCATTGCTGCTCGAACTGTTCTTCCTGTATATAATACATCATCGACAAGAATGACTTTTTTCTTCGTAATGTCTACAGGAATATCTGAACCTTTTACAAGTGGTTCTTTGTTTTTAGATTGTAGTGTTAGGTCATCACGATACAATGTGATGTCTAACTCACCTACTTCTATTTCTTTCCCTTCAATTTGACCAATGCGTTCTGCTAAACGCTGTGCAATAAAGATACCACGTGTTTTAATTCCGACAAGAACACAATTATCAACACCTTTATTACGTTCCACAATTTCATGACTGATGCGTGTTAAAGCGCGGCGAATCATTTGGTCATCTAAAACGACAGCTTTCTCTTTCATGCTCTACACCTCCAAGCTTTTTTCTTGCGTGAGAGGGATGGTATAAAAAAAGTCCTCTCAACGTGTGCGAGAGGACTTTTGAAAAAAGGGTACAAGCATACCCTAAGTATTTCAAACCGTTACCTTCTCAACCTCACGGGGCTGTGTTAAAGGATCATTATTTAACTGTTGTTAGTATCGCAGTTTTTACTCATTTTGTCAATACTATTTTCGTAAAACATTTAAGACTTCTTCAAATACCGCTGGTACAGGCGCCTCAAATTCGATATATTCGCCTGTACGAGGATGATCAAATCCTAAAATTCCTGCATGAAGTGCCTGTCCATTTATATCTAATGTTTTTTTCGGACCATATTTCGGATCTCCCGCAAGCGGGTATCCAATATATTTCATATGAACACGAATTTGATGTGTACGTCCCGTTTCTAAACGACATTCAACAAGCGTGAAATCTTTAAATCGTTCTAATACTTGAAAATGCGTAACAGCGTGTTTCCCATTTTCATCAACCGTCATACTTTGACGATCCTTCTTATCCCGAGCAATCGGTGCATCAATTGTTCCTTTATCGTGTGGAATTACACCGTGAACAATCGCCTTATATCGTCTTGTTACTGTTTTTGCCACAAGCTGATTTACAAGAGATTCATGTGCCATATCATTTTTAGCAACCATTAATAAACCAGACGTGTCTTTATCAATACGGTGAACAATACCAGGACGCATTACACCGTTAATCCCTGATAGGTCCTTACAATGATGCATTAATCCATTTACAAGTGTACCACTTGTATGTCCAGGAGCTGGGTGTACAACCATACCACGTGGCTTATTCACAACAAGTACATCTGCATCTTCATAATAAATTTCTAAATTCATGTCTTCTGGTAAAATATCAAGCTCTTCTGGTTCTGGAATTGCTACTGCAATTTCATCATTTGCTTTTACTTTATAATTTCCTTTGATGGTATTTCCATTTACGGTTACAACACCATCTTTAATCCATTGCTGCACTTGAGTACGTGACCACTCATTGTTTACACCAGCAACAAATTTATCAATCCGTTCATTTTTTTGTTCTTCTGCAACTGTTACTTGTACTACTTCGCTCATTCAATTACTCCTTCATTTTCTTTCCTTCTAATAATGTTTGAATAATAATTAATACAACTCCAATACATAAAGCTGAGTCAGCTATGTTAAATACCGGATAGTTGTATGAAAAAATATACACGTGAATGAAATCCACCACTTCTTGTCTAAATACACGATCAATAAAATTGCCAATTGCTCCGCCTAAAATAAGACCTAATGAAATCCCTAGGAGCTTATCTGTTTTTGCATACTTTTTCATATAAAATACGATAAATCCTACAAAAACAACTGTAATAATATAGAAGAACCACATTTGATTTTCTAAAATGCCCCAGGCAGCTCCTCTATTCCGATGTGATGTTATGTATAATACATTATCGATAATCGGGATACTTGTACCTAATTCCACGTTCTTTACAATTAACCATTTCGATACTTGATCGATGGCAATGACAAATAAGGCTATTAAATAATATATCATTTTCATTTCCCCCACAAAGACAGTGTACCTCAAAATTTTAGCATAGCTACCGTCTTTTCACAATGAACCTTTACGGAAGAATAAAATAAAACGAAAAAAGGTAATATAATATCGTTGTGCCTATCAGACATTTACTTTCTCATATAAAAATTCATGAATTGTACGAGCTGTTGGCATCCTTTGCATTTGCTTTACAGGAATATATTTTCCAGTTTCTTCACAAATTCCATACATGTCGATTTCCATTTTAAATAATGCTCGTTCAACATCTTTTAAATCTTCTCTTATATCATGTAAAAATAATTTCTTTTTCGCATCTTCCTTCATTTCATAACCTAGTTCTTGTCCGAATTCCATACGGTACGTGTGCATCGCTTCTTTTGCCAGTCGCTCCTGTAATTCTTTTTTCATCAATTGCAATTCTTCTTTGATTTCCATGTAGATGTCATTCACGTGTACATTCCTCCCGGCTGCAATGTACCGTTAGTGTGTCCGAAATTTTCTCACTTACCGCTCACACATTTTTCCTTCATAGGAAAGTACTTAAAAATCACTTCATCCTGCCTGATAGAAAATCTATAAGCAATCGAACTTTCCATACATCTGCCAGCTGTTAAGAAAAATCCCTACTGAATGCAAAAAACTGACTACCGTAATAGCAGTCAGTTTTTTATCACATCATTATTTTACATAGTTTTCTTTTACTACTGTTGCACAACGCTCACATAATGTTTCATGTTCAGCATCTTTACCAATTGTTTCAGAAACAACCCAGCAACGTTCACATGTTTCACCAGTTGCCTGCGCTACAACAACAGCTGTATGCTCATATTTCGGAGCATCGATTGGCGCTTCTTCCATTGTTCCACCAAGTTTGTACTCAGAAACAATAAACAATTGTTTTAAATCTTCACTAATAGACTCTAACATTTGTTTCATTTCCGCAGTTGGGAATAAAGTAATGCTCGCATTAAGCGATTTACCAATTACTTTTTCATTACGCGCCACTTCTAACGCTTTTAATACATCGTCACGAAGTGTCATAAATGCATCCCATTTTGTTTTTAGCGCTTCAGCACCCTCTACTTCTACAGCTTCTGGCATATCAGTTAGCTGAACGCTTTCTTCAGTAACACCAGGAATATATGGCCATACTTCATCAGCTGTATGAGGTAAGATTGGTGTTACAAGCTTTGTTAATGCAACAAGAACATCATAAAGTACTGTTTGAATTGCACGGCGGTCATGATGATTTGCAGCTTCGATGTATAAAATGTCTTTTGCAAAGTCTAAATAGAATGAACTTAAATCAATTGTACAGAAGTTATGAATTGCATGATATACTGCCGCAAAATCATATGTTTCATATGCTTCTTTTACTTTTGTAATTAAGTCATTTAATTTCACTAGCATATAACGATCCACTTCACGTAGTTCAGCTGCTGCTACTGCATCTTGACTTGGATTAAAGTCAGCTAAGTTTCCTAATAAGAAACGGAATGTGTTACGGATTTTACGATATACTTCTGCAACTTGTTTTAAAATATCATCTGAAATACGTACATCAGATTGATAATCAACAGAAGATACCCATAGACGTAAAATATCTCCGCCTAATTGATCCATAATTTTCTTCGGCACAACAATGTTTCCAATAGATTTACTCATTTTACGACCTTCACCGTCTAGTACGAATCCGTGACTTAGAACGCCTTTATACGGTGCTTTACCTGTTACTGCAACTGCTGTTGATAATGAAGAGTTAAACCAACCACGGTACTGGTCAGATCCCTCTAAGTATAAATCAGCCGGACGCTGCAGATCGTCACGCTCTTCTAATACAGCTTGGTGAGAAGAACCTGAATCAAACCATACATCCATAATGTCTGTTTCTTTACGGAATTCGCCATTTGGACTAGATGGATGTGTAAATCCTTCTGGTAATAAATCTTTCGCTTCACGTTCGAACCATACGTTAGAACCGTTCTCACGGAATAAATCTGCTACATGATTAATTGTTTCATCTGTAATAATTGGATCGCCATTCTCTGCATAGAAGACAGGAATTGGTACACCCCACGCACGTTGACGAGAAATACACCAGTCACCACGGTCACGAACCATATTATGAAGACGTGTTTCACCCCATGCTGGTACCCATTTTGTTTCTTCAACCGCTTGTAATAATTCGCTGCGGAACACTTCAATAGATGCAAACCATTGCGCTGTCGCACGGAAGATAATTGGTTTTTTCGTTCTCCAGTCATGTGGATAAGAATGCGTAATAAATGTTAGTTTTAATAATGCGCCAACTTCTTCTAGTTTTTCTGTGATTGGCTTATTCGCTTTATCATAAAATAGCCCTTCAAATCCAGGTGCTTCACTTGTTAATACACCCTTATCATCAACTGGGCAAAGAACTTCTAAGCCATACTGTTTACCAACAAGGAAATCGTCTTCCCCATGTCCAGGCGCTGTATGTACACAACCTGTACCAGCATCTGTTGTAACGTGCTCACCAAGCATAACTAGAGAATCACGATCATAGAATGGATGCTTCGCAACTGTATACTCAAGTTCACTACCTTTAATCGTTTTCACAACTTGAGCATTTTCCCACTCTAACGTTTTAGAAACTGTGTCAAATAGTTCAGAAGCGATAATATATTTTTCGTCATTTACATTTACAATGCTGTATTCCAGTTCTGGATGAACAGAAATACCTAAGTTTGCTGGTAATGTCCAAGGTGTTGTTGTCCAAATGATAAATTTCTCGTCGCCTTCTAATACGTTTTTCCCGTCTTTTACTGGGAATGCTACGTAAATAGATGCTGATTTTTTATCTTTATATTCAATTTCAGCTTCAGCTAACGCAGATTCACTTGTTGGAGACCAATAAACAGGTTTTTGTCCTTTATAGATGTAACCTTTTTTCGCCATTTCACCAAACACTTTAATTTGCTGCGCTTCATATGCTGGCTCTAAAGTAATATATGGACGATCCCAATCTGCACGTACACCAAGACGTTTAAACTGCTCACGTTGACGATTTACTTGTTCATATGCATATTCTGCACATAATTTACGGAATTCCGCAACCGTCATTTCTTTACGTTTTACACCTTTATTTGTTAAAGCTTGTTCAATTGGTAAACCGTGTGTATCCCATCCTGGTACATATGGTGCACAGTATCCAGTCATCGATTTGTAACGTACAATAAAATCTTTTAATACTTTATTTAACGCATGTCCCATATGAATGTCACCATTCGCATATGGAGGACCATCATGCAGTACAAATAAAGGACGACCTTTTGTATGTTCTTGTACCTTTTCATAAATGTTCATCTCAGCCCATTTTTCTTGCATTGCAGGCTCACGTTTTGGTAAATTCCCTCGCATTGGGAATTCTGTTTTCGGCATTAGTAATGTGTTTTTATACTCCATGCTCAATTCCTCCTCGAATGTATAAAAGAAAGACCCTAAAAAATGGAATAAAAAAGAGACTTTCTCATCCCCCAAAAAGGGACGAGAAAGTCTCCCGCGGTACCACCCTAGTAGACCATGCATGTATATACAAAGTCCTCTTTATATTCTTAACGCGAATATACGCCTACGCTTACTTTTTTGTTCAGCGCGGAACTCCAGGGTGATATTCCCATTTATCTCCTTATCCTGAGCTTACACCGTCCTCAGTTCGCTATATAAGGTATGAAAAAGGTACTTATCCCTATCTTCGTTTTTCTTAATAAATATGTTGTTTAAAATTATATGTAATAATGAGAAAAACGTCAAGCTTACACTGTTTCTTCTTTCTTTAACAGCTCGTCCACTTCTTCTTCTAGCTCAATTAATTTGTCCCAATCATCGTTGTTTAGCATTTCAAGCTGTGCTTCTAATAGCATACGGAAACGCGTGCGGAATACTTTCGCTTGTTTCTTTAACTCTTCAATATCAAATGCAACTTTTCTTGATTTTACTAAAGCTTCATTAATGATACGATCTGCATTCTTTTCTGCTTCACGTACAATTAATTTTGCTTCTTTTTGTGCATTACGCTTTACTTCTTCCGCTGCTTCTTGTGCAACAACGATAGATTTATTTAACGTGTCTTCAATGTTAGAGAAATGATCTAATTTCCCTTCTAGTTGGGCAACTTTTTCTTCTAATGCTTTCTTCTCACGAATGACCAATTCATAATCTTTGATAATCTGATCAAGAAACTCATTTACTTGATCCTCATCATAGCCACGGAATCCGCGACCAAATTCTTTGTTATGAATATCTAATGGTGTTAACGGCACAAACGCCACCTCCAAGTAGTTATCTAAATTTTCCTCTTTTAATTATATCTTTTCTTCGACAAAATTAGAGATTTTCCTTCTAAAAAACTAATCATTTTAGTATACCATACAAAACTCTCCATTTGTCGCGTTTCGTTTTTCCTTCTACAGAAAATAATTTACTCCGGCCATATCCCCTAACTGAAAAAACATCACCCGGAAAACACTCGTATGCAGTTTGCTCAACCGTTTTCCAATTTACTTTCACAAGGCCGTTTTTTATAAGCGGCTGTATTTTTTGCCGTGATATATGGAGCATTTCAGCTAGCAGGACATCTAATCGAAGTGATGAAACAGTTCCAGACTGTTCTCTCCATTCTTCTTGCAATCGCAATACTTTCTCTGCTTGTACAGAGGAGAGTGAGACCTTCATTTTCCCTATCGATTGTAAATTCATTTCAATGTATGAAACAATTTCTTTTGCAACAATAATTTGGGCACGATTTTCTTGAAGCAAAATATCACCGCACTTTTCTCTTGTGAGACCAAGAGACATAAATGCACCTAATATTTGCCTATGTTCAAGCGTATAAAACTTGGAAGGATAGTCAATTTCTAATACTTCAACTTGAAACTCTTCTTCATTTAAATCAAGGTAACTCGGATAAATAAGAGCTCTTTTCCTTTCCGCTTTTGGCGTAGCACCATAAAGTCGCAAAGTCGCATCTCCTTGATTACCAATTATCGTAGCAACAATTTGTTGCTGACGCGGATCAAGAAAATCCGTTAATTTCACTTGATGATATTCTTCAGCTACCTGTTTCCATTCTAACGCTTTATCTACAAAGACCGCTTCTTCTGGTCTAAAATGCTCATAGATGCTCATTCATCCAACCTCTTGTTACAAGAAATAACTAAACAGACTTATTAAACCACTACTAGCCAATCTCAACGCAATAATTGCAACAAGTGGAGAAATATCAATCATACCAAAAGGTGGGATAAATCTCCGAAACGGCTCTAAATATGGTTCACAAATACGCGATAGAAAATCGCCAAATGTTGATTCTCTAGCCCCTGGAAACCATGATAGAAGAATATAGATAATAAGCGCCCAGGAGTAAATTTGAATGATCAAGACCAATGCTTGTAAAATAATCGTCATGGCGTATTACCACCTCTTTATATTTGTCTCTTCCTCTTCACCGAACAACTCAGAAATGGCCCCAACAATATCAACAGTCTCAGGTGTACAAATAAATGTTTTCGGTCCTAATTTTTGAATATCCCCGCCTATAGCGTATACAGTACCACTTAAAAAGTCAACGATACGCACAGCTTGATCTGTTGACATCCTTTGCAAATTGATGACCACTGCTCTTCTTCCCTTTAAATGATCCGCAATACCTTGTGCTTCTGAATATGTACGCGGTTCTAGCAAAACAACTTTAGAAGACTGCTTCGCTGTTTCAATACTTACAATATTTTGTTTCGGCTGTGCTTTCGTAAGTGGAATATCCTGCTGCTCTGGAGGATCTTGTTGTTTTTTCATTTCAGCTTGCTCCTTTTCCTTTTCGTAAGCTTCTCGCTCTTCCGGTGTGTCAAAAAAGAAGTATTTTACTTTTGACCAACTCATAATAATATTCTCCTTCCTTTTACGCTTTCCCTACTAAAATCGTTCCCAAACGAATATATGTAGCACCCTCTTCAATTGCAATCGTATAATCATTTGACATTCCCATCGATAACTCTTTACACGGAGCATACGATAACCCTAGTTCTTGCACTTGTTTTTGCAACCCACGCAATTCCTTAAAACAATGACGAATTTCTGCTTCTTCCTCAGTGAATGGTGCCATCGTCATCAATCCAACAACTTCAATTTTATCAAACTCTTGCAGGGCACGAATAAGCGCAATTGTTTCTTCTGCTGGTATCCCCTGCTTTGATTCTTCAGACGATGTTTTCACTTGTACAAAACATCGCACTGTTTTTGTAGCCCGCTTTTGAATCTCTTTTGCAAGTGAAATGCGATCCAATGAATGCAAATAATCAATCTCATTAATAATTTCTTTTACTTTTCTTGTTTGTAACGAACCAATGAAATGCCAATTTACTTTTGAACCGAAATGCTCATACTTCTGTAAAAAACCTTCATTACGATTCTCACCTAAATCAGTAAGTCCAGCTTCTATTACTTCATTTGTGTTTTCAATTCCTACTGTTTTTGTTACTGCAACAAGCTTAATCTCATGTGCCGAGCGCTCTGCTCGCTCACATGCTTTTTTGATTTCCTCATTTACGAATATTAAATTTTCTTGCACTGCCACTTGTTTTCAATCCTCCTTAAAGCTTATGAAACTCAACATTCTTCCTGTTTTTCCGCGATCACGGCGATGTGAGAAAAACAATTGTTCTTCACAGCTTGTACAAAGAGACGACATCACAATATGCTCATCTTTTATGCCAGCTTGTATGCATAATATACGATTGATTTCTTTTAAATCAATTGCATATTGTCCGTCTGAAATCACTTTATATGGAACAGGTCCGTTTACCGCTTGTTTTGCTGCTGATAATACGCGATCATCAACTACATAACAGCAGGACCCAATGGCTGGTCCAATCGCAACATAAATCTCATGAACTGGTACCCCTTCTGCTCTCCACTTTTGAATCATTTCTTTTGCAATTTCTTTTACAGTTCCTTTCCATCCAGCATGTGCCAGTCCTATCATACCATGTGATGGTGCATAGAAATAGAGTGGAACACAATCGGCATAACAAGATGTTAAACATACATCTGTATCAGTTGTATAAATACCGTCTGTATTTGGAATACCATCTTCATATAAATAGATTCCTCGCCCTTTTTCCCCTTGTCCTACTTTTTCAACGTGATGATCATGAACTTGCTCTGAACAAATCCAATTTTCTAATGGTTTTTGTAACTTGTTCGCTAAAATACGTCTATTTTCATGAACATTCTCCATCATATCATTCACATGTAACCCTAAATTCATCGCCTGAAAGGAGCCTGTACTTACTCCACCATCTTTTGTCGTAAATCCTGCAGTAATGTTTCCAAGTTCTTTCCACGCTTGTAAATACAATATACCGTCCTCATATATAAATGGTTCTCTCATAAAGCGGCTCCTTTTAATAAAATAACATAAAAAAGCATGGTACTTCCTGTCTATTTTACCATACTTTTATTTTTCCATAATGACAACATAAAAAAAAGAGGAATTTGTAATATTCTTTAAGAAATTGTCGGTGTTTGTATTGATTCTGTTACAGAATTGACATGATCAGCTCTTACTAATATTACATCCTCTCCAATTTTTACAATTTGCTTCCACGGAATGACAAACTCTGCCTCTTTCCCAAATATCCCTAGCATTCGTGTTTGCTTTGAAATAATGACAGCTTGAATCTTCCCTGTGTTCAGATCAATATCTATATCGCTAATGTTTCCAAGCTTTTTTCCGTCAGAGACATTTACAACATCCTTAATTTGAAACTCTGAAATCCGTATCATTGTCATTCTCCCCTTTTATGTTGCTATTTGTAATCGAGAAGTTTCCTTCTGCCAGTAGTTTCACTTTATTGTCATTATATGAACACGCAATCTTTCCTATGAACAGAATCTCAATCATGCACATAAAAAGGTCTCATCTAAAATGATGAGACCTTATCCTTGAATTGTTTTATTCATTTGTTTAATTGCTGATTTTTCAAGGCGCGATACTTGCGCTTGTGAAATTCCAATTTCTTCGGCAACTTCCATTTGTGTTTTCCCTTGAAAAAAACGTTTTCGAATAATCATTTTTTCGCGATCATTTAATCGTTTCATTCCTTCTTTCAACGCCAATTCTTCCACCCATTGCTCGTCCCTTTGTTTCTCATCACTTAGTTGATCCATTACAAAAATAGGATCGCCCCCATCATTATAGATTGGTTCAAATAGTGATACTGGATCTTGAATGGCATCAAGTGCAAAAACGATTTCTTCATGTGTCACTTCAAGTACTTTTGCAATATCCATCGCTGTCGGCTCTTTTGAATTTTCAGCAATAAGCTTTTCTCTTACCTGTAATGCTTTATACGCGATATCTCGCAGTGAACGAGAGACGCGAATTGGATTGTTATCACGCAAATATCTACGGATTTCCCCAATAATCATTGGCACAGCATATGTTGAAAATTTAACATTTTGGCTTAAGTCAAAGTTATCAATGGATTTCATAAGTCCAATGCAGCCGACTTGAAATAAATCATCAACAAATTCTCCCCTGTTGTTAAATCGCTGAATGACGCTCAGTACAAGACGTAAGTTTCCATTTACTAATTTCTCTCTTGCGCTTATCTCTCCACTTTGCATTTCTCGGAATAATTTACGCATCTCTTCATTTTTTAGTACTGGAAGTTTAGCTGTATCAACACCGCAAATTTCTACTTTGTTTCTCGTCAAAGTGTTCCCTCCTATCGGGAGTTGCTGTACAGTGTAAAGTATCTCCTTTGGAGGGAATTTTATGCATACCGTTTTTTTAGTACTTTCAAATAAAAAATACAATAAAACCAATCGGAATACCGATTGGTTTTATATACTCTCCTTGATAACACAAGCTTTTCAAGCGCCACTTTATACCATTTTATTAAATTCTTTTCGAAGCCTTTTTATAATTCTCTTTTCAAGTCGAGAAATGTAAGACTGTGAAATCCCTAGCATATCCGCCACATCTTTTTGTGTTTTTTCTTCTTCCCCCGCAAGTCCAAAGCGGAGTTCCATAATTTGTTTTTCACGATCATTTAATTGGTGTAGTGCTTTCATAAGAAGATGTCTGTCTACAGTAGCCTCTAAGTCTTTTGTAATAATATCATCATCCGTACCAAGAACATCTGATAGTAACAATTCATTCCCATCCCAATCAATGTTTAATGGCTCATCAAATGACACTTCTGAACGATTTTTATTATTTCTACGTAAATGCATTAAAATTTCATTTTCTATACAACGTGATGCATAAGTTGCTAGTTTTATTTTCTTTTCAGGATTAAATGTATTCACAGCCTTAATAAGACCAATTGTTCCAATACTAATTAAATCCTCAATATTAATTCCTGTATTTTCAAATTTACGGGCTATATACACAACAAGCCGTAAGTTACGCTCAATGAGCAATGATCGTGCGGCTTGATCACCTTTGGGCAATTTATTGAGGAGTACTTCTTCTTCCTCTTTTGTCAAAGGCGGTGGCAACGCCTCACTTCCACCAATATAGTAAATTTCATCGGTCTTAATTCCAAGTTTCAACAATACTTTATACCAAAGATATATGAAATAAAATTTTATTTTCGCCATATTCTCCCACCTCTCATAATTAAGCGATTGTCACTTTTGGTGATATCAACATTTTTGGATGTATAATACATTGATACTCTCCATTTGTAGACAATTGCTGTGTATTTAAACCGATTAATACTTTGTTTACGATCATATCGCTTCCTTCATGATGAATTTGAACAACATCTGGCTTAATTGCCCACAAAAACTGATGATCAACTCCTACCGCTCGGAAAGGAATTAAGCGTAGTCTCGTTGCCCAACCTGAATCATTTTCTGGTATTTGCGGAATCTCTGTTTTTGAATAAATCTGTTCTGTTAACCATGTTGGTAAACAATGCTCTAATGATGAAATATGCATAATCATAACTGGTGTTTTCGTTAAAGGGTCATAAAGCTGATTTCCACTATCAATTAAGCCATCTAGTTTAATTTCATTTTCAACGAGTCTAATATTCACTTGCACAATTTGGTCATAATGAATCTTAGTCACTTCCACAGTTTCAATACGTTTTTTGGAAAAGTAATAAATAATCGGAAATCCTAAAATCACAAACATCCAGCTTACTGGATCACCATAAGAAATTGCTTTCGCCTGAACTAATCCATCTACCATTTCATTCGTTTGTAGGAAAAAATGAGTTCCAATTAACCCTCCTCCTACCATAAATGTTACAAAATAAAAAGTGAAAACAGTCTGTGTATAATCTCTAAAAGTAGAAAATCCAAATGCTGTATACACAATAAGTAGCGAGTACACTAGTTTCATAATTGGGTGTGTCATCATAGAAGCAAAAGGAGTAAAGGCAAAAATAACAATTGTAGAACCTATAAATGCTCCTAGCACAAGCCTCCATCTTTTGATCTTCTTTTTCAACACAGTTGCTGTCAATAAAAGTAAAAGAAAATCAATGCAGGCGTTTAACAACCAAACAACGTCGGCGTAAACAACCAAACAATTCACCTCTTTTTTTAAGTTGAGACTAGTATAAAGCATATCCAATGGGAAAGTGTGTCAATTTACGGAGGGGTTTTTTTGTTATTTTGTGGTTTCTAGACATAATCTGTCGTGGGATATATAGTGATTCTTTTATTGCTTTCTAAAAGTTTACTATTTACAAATAGCAGGATGATATAAAGTGAAACTTTAATCAGTGGGGGTTTTCTTCATCCCTCACTGATTATTAGCCCTCACCATCGGGCTTTTACGGGCAGCCCGCCCCCCACCTAACTTCTTTGCTTTCGCTGAATTTTGAGGTGGGGGTCTTACTGCCCTCAAATAGCGGGATAAATACTCACATTAATATTTAAGGATGTTAAATATAAAAAAAGAAAGGAGCCATAAGCTCCCTTCTTTTTTATCGTCTACGACGGTTACGTAAAAATGCTGGAATATCGATATCATCTGAATCTGTATTACGCTCATGCACAACAGGCTCTTCACGTTTCACTTCGCGTTTTACTTCACGTTGTTTTGGTGGTTGAGCTGTTGGTTGTTGCTGTTGAGCGTGATTTGTAGTTGCCACTGGACGTACAAATGGTTTTGGTGGCTGAACTGTAACACTATCATCAAAACCAGTTGCAATTACAGTAACAACAATTTCATCTTTTAAACTCTCATTAATTACAGAGCCGAAAATCATATTTACTTCTGGGTCTGAAGCCGAAGCAACGATATCTGCCGCTTCTTGCACTTCATATAAACTTAAGTTTGTGCCCCCAGTAATATTCATAAGAACACCTTGCGCACCATCGATAGATGTTTCTAATAATGGACTAGAAATCGCGCGTTTTGCCGCTTCTGCTGCACGGTTTTCACCAGTTCCAACACCAATACCCATTAACGCAGAACCTTTGTTAGACATAATTGTTTTTACGTCTGCAAAGTCTAAGTTAATGAGACCAGGTGTAGCAATTAAATCTGAAATACCTTGTACACCTTGTCGTAATACGTTATCCGCTTCACGGAACGCTTCAAGCATTGGTGTATTTTTATCTACAATTTCTAAAATACGATCATTCGGTATAACAATGATTGTATCTACATTATCTTTAAATGCTGCAATCCCAGATATAGCCTGCGTTGCACGTTTGCGACCTTCAAATGTAAATGGGCGTGTTACAACACCAACTGTTAACGCACCTAGCTCCTTTGCGATTTGTGCGATAACTGGAGCTGCACCCGTACCAGTTCCACCGCCCATACCAGCTGTTACAAAGACCATATCTGCACCGCGAAGTGCTTCCTGGATTTGTTCTTTACTTTCTTCAGCGGCTTTTTTCCCTACTTCAGGGTTTGCGCCGGCACCAAGTCCACGCGTTAATTTCCCGCCAATTTGCATTTTTGTTTCAGCTTTTGATAAATTTAATGCTTGCGCATCAGTATTCACAGCGATGAAATCTACACCTTGTACACCATGCTCAATCATACGGTTTACAGCGTTATTTCCGCCACCACCGACACCGATAACTTTTATGCTCGCTAATTGATCTTGAGTAGTATCAAACTCTAACATGTCGAAATCCCCCTAGAACCTCATTTTTCGTGTGCAATTTTAATCCCATAAATAGCGGAATACACGTTTTACTTTTGACATCATACGCTCATTGTCTTCATTATTTTTGCTTTGCTTACGAGTTGTTTGCTTTGCAGGTTGTTGCTGTACCGGCATTGGTGCTGGTACTGGTTCAAAATGTTCTTCCTTTTCCTGAACATTTTTTCCGCGCAATTTCGCTTTTTGATAAGAATGTTTAATTAATCCAACCCCAATTGTATACTGCGGTTCACGAACGCCAATATAATCTGGAGTTGCTATACGAACATTTTCATGTAAAATATCATATGCAAGATCAAGAACACCCGGCATAGAAGCAATGCCTCCAGTAAATACATAACCCGACGCTACTTGTTTTACTCCTAGCTTCCGGACCTCTTCCTGAACAAACATCAAAATTTCCTCTACACGTGCCTCAATAATATCAGATAACTCTAGTTGTGAATATTGTTCTGTTTGATCGCTTCCCATAATAGGAACCGTAAACATCTCTTCTTCAGATGCAGTATCATAAAAAGCATGTCCATATTTCAGCTTAATTTGATCCGCATTTTCAGTTGAAGTTTTAAGTCCTATAGCAATATCCTTCGTTATATGATCTCCACCTAAAGGCAATACACTTGTTGCTTGTAACTCTCCATCTTGAAAAATTGATAAAGTTGTAGATCCTCCGCCAATATCAACAAGAGCTACACCTCTGTTTTTTTCATCAGAAGATAAAGCAACCGTCGCAGCTGCTAAAGGTTGCAGACAAATATCAACAATTTCAAGGCCCGCTTTTTCTACACAGCGTAGTAAATTATGTAGTAACGTTCTTGAACCTGTAATTAATGTGCCTTCCATTTCTAATCTTACACCGATCATCCCGCGTGGATCGTTAATCTCATCAAGACCGTCTACAATGAACTGTCGAGGCACCACATCAATAAATTCACGTTCAGGAGCAATTGATACAACTTGTGCTGCATCCAGAACGCGTAAGACATCTTCATTTCCAATTTCACGATCTTCATTTGAAACAGCGACAACTCCGTGACAAGGAAGAAGCTGCACCTGATTTGCATTCACACCTACAACAACTTGTTCAATGTGAATTCCCACCATACGCTCAGCTTGTTCAATTGCTTTTTTAATTGATCGAACAGTTTCGTCTATGTCAACTATGGAGCCCTTTTTCAAACCATTTGATTTTACGTTTCCAACACCAATAATGTTTAAGCCGTCATTAACCATTTCACCAATGATGACTTTAACATTGGATGTACCGATGTCAAGACTAACATATATTTCATTGCTGTTCATTCTTTGGCACCTCCTTCTTTATTTATACCATACAAGTCAATATATGGAACAACAATCGCAGCTTTACTATTTATAAGAAAAATATTCAACGTCTTTATGCGTTTCCCTTTTTTAACCCTGTATTTTTCTTATTTTTATTTAACATTCACTTATTGATATTACAGTAACCTGTGAATGACTGCTTTATTTTGAAATAACTCTATTTCAAATGCAAAGATTACCGCCAAATATAAGTCTACACTAAGATGTACTCGTAGAAAAGCTAAACTTATACCAATCCTAATATGAATCGAAGAAAATCTAGATAATTTCACCAAATTGATTCTAATTGTAATGAAATTTACACATAGAAGAACACACTTGTCATTATTGTATTTAAAAAGAAATAAAACTACTACTCTACTGCTTTTCCTCTTCACTATCCAAATATTTGAAGTATGCCCCTACTTCTAAATCAATTAGAGCTTTTCTACCAGACTCTATATTCTTTATAATAAGTGGATAATTTCCCATACGCTCTGCAAAATCTTGTATCGTTGTACTCACTTCATAGCCTTCATTCATATATAGAGTAAGATGATCTTCATTTGAATCCGTTGGAGCATAATGAATTTCAGAAATAGACCGGATAATCGTCGGAGTTAACTTTTCTAGTTCTTCAATTAACTCTTTCATTTTTTCTTCTTTAAATGGTTCAAAAATCGGGGCTGCGACAGGTAACTTTCCGTTTGGTAGTACATCAAGTGTTTTACCATTTTCTAAAAGCGGTTGTAATTTCCCACCTTTGTTTATATAGCCTATCGTTACATACTCTTCAATGTGAATGTCAATTTTATTCGGAAAACGCTTTTTGACATTCACTTTTTTAATTTCTTTTCGTTTTGTTAAATTCTTTTCTGCCTTATGTGCCGTCACTCGAAAATAACTCGTTTCATATGTAACTCCAGATTCCTTCATGACTTGTGCATCTGTCATATAATGATTCCCTAGAACACTTATCTTTTTTATATTACTAAGTGGAGACCGAAAATAAATTAAAAAAAGTACTAGTAAAAATAAAATCGATACATATAAAATTAATCTCTGATTGACAGGTTTTTTATTCCTTTTCTTTTGATTCTTTAGTTTTGGTACACGATCTTGTAGTTTAATCACTTTACTATTTTTCATGTACGATCCCCCTATGTAACATAAAGAACGGCATGTTACGCATGCCGTTCTTATCTTCTTATTATACCATAAATGATAATGAGCGGAACAAATAACAGCTATCTTCCAATGATTTCTACTTCTGTATGCATATCTACATCAAATTTTTCTTTAATTGTTTTTTTAACAAATGCAATTAAATCCAGTACATCTTGCGCTGACGCAAATCCTGCATTGACAATAAAGTTTCCATGCATTTCAGAAATTTTCGCACCACCGATTTGATGTCCACGTAGGCCCGCTTTTTCCACTAGATCTCCAGCGAAATTGGGTAGTGGATTTCTAAATATACTACCAGCACAAGGATGGTTCCATGGCTGAGTTTCACGACGATAGTCTTTATTCTTTTGCATTATACCTACTATTTCTTCACGATTTCCTGCTTTTAACTGCAATTCCGCTTCTACTACAATGCCAGGACGCTTTGTTTGTAGAACAGAAGTACGATAAGAAAATCCCATCTCCTCTTTTGTTAACCACTTCATTGTACCATCTTCAAACATAATGCGCGCTCTCATTAAAATTTCTGACATATCTGATTTATGTGCACCTGCATTCATATATACTGCTCCACCGACACTTCCTGGGATACCACTAGCAAATTCTAATCCAGCTAGACCTTGGCGACTAAGTAATGTTGACAACTTAATAAGAGGATATCCTCCTCCAACTCTTACAGTAGTTCCTTCTACTTCTAAGTGATCTAATCCTTCTCCTAAACGAATTACAACACCTTCAATACCTTTATCAGATACTAGAAGATTAGACCCACGTCCAATTGCTGTCCACTTTGTGTGATACTTCTTTACTAAATCTAAAGTCTTTTCCACACCACTCACACTACTTGGCACGATTAGAATATCAGCTGGCCCACCTATTTTCATAGTTGTATAACGAGCTAACGCTTCATTTTCTAACACTTTACCAACTTCTGCTTCGATAAGTTCCTTTGCTAATTGTTTCATGATGATCTCCCCCATATTAAATCTCCGTATTACAGTAGTATGCAGGGCATTCACCTAACGTTATTTTGTACAAGTTTTTTCATTACTTCAAATAACTTATTTGCTGCATCCGGAACTCCTAACTGCGTAGCAGCTAATTTCATATTTTGTAATGTTTGTGTATTTAATAGAATTTCATCAATATCATGAAGAAGGGTTTCAGCAGTTAAATCTTTTTCAAGAAGCATTTTTGCTGCCCCCTTATCGACAACTGATCTCGCGTTTTTCTCTTGATGATTATTAGTCACATAAGGACTTGGAATTAAAATACTTGGTTTTCCTAACGCTGTTAACTCTGCTAACGTTGTAGCACCAGCACGTGAAACGACAAGATCCACACCAGTAAGTACCTCTGGCATATTATGAATAAATGGTTTAATGATTACATTATTCGGATTCCCTTTTTGTTTCACAGCCTCCATGACTTTATCATAATGTACTTCACCTGTGATATACAATACTTCATAATTTTTGTTACCAAATTGTTCAATTGCTGCCACAAATGCATCATTAATCGGTCTTGCTCCGCGACTCCCACCAAAAATAAGCACAGACTTTTTAGAAAGAGATAATTCAACAGAACGCTTCCCTTTCATGCCATTTTGATTCATTACTTCTGATGCACGCGGATTTCCTGTCATTACAACTTTCGACTTTGGAAAATGTTCAGCTGCCGCTTCAAAACAAACAGCTACCTTATCCACATAGCGACTTAAAAATTTATTCGTTACACCAGGCACACTATTTTGTTCGTGTACAATTGTTGGAATTCCTAATTTCGCTGCCGCATAAACGACTGGACCACATACATAGCCTCCTGTCCCAATTACAACATCTGGGTTGAAACGTCGAATATATCGTTTACTATCTTGCACACCTTTTAGAAAACGCATCACTGTTTTTACATTATCAAGAGATATTTTTCGTTTAAATCCACTAATGACAATGGATTGAAATGGTATACCTGCTTTTGGAACAATTGTACTTTCTAGTCCATTTTCCGTACCAATGTATAAAAATCTTGCTTCAGGGTGTAGTTTTTTTATTTCTCTAATTAACGCAAGAGCTGGATATATATGACCTCCTGTGCCACCACCACTAACTAATACTCGCACTACAAATTCCTCCGCTTCTCTATTCTAAATTCAAATTTATATATTCATAATATATTTTCCGTTATATATCCATTTTGATTTTCCGACACATAATTCCCGGCTATGAAAATAAAAAAGAATCTCCACTCATTTTCTCCCTTTGTTTCCACATAGCATGGGGCTAAAAAGCACTGACCGCTTCTATGTTCGGCCGGACGCTCTCTCCCACTTAAATATTAGGCTTTATGTCGTTTTTTCAATCTGTATTTATATACACACGAAAAACCCTGTCTTATAAACAGGGTTTAGTAGCGAGAATGACGACTTATATTCAATAATACGCCAACTGCCATTAGCATTAAGGTCAAACTCGACCCACCATAACTTAAAAATGGCAAAGTAATTCCTGTAACAGGCATTAGTCCTGTTACAACACCAACATTAATCATCACTTGAATCGCAATCATCGCCACAATACCTACTGCCAAAAACGTACCATATAAATCAGGCGCTCCTAATGCTATACGAATCCCACGCCATAATAACAGACTAAATAATAATAACACAAACGACCCACCAATAAAACCTAATTCTTCAGATAAAATCGCAAAAATAAAGTCAGTTTGTGGCTCGGGTAAATAAAAAAATTTTTGTCTACTTTGTCCAAGTCCAAGTCCAAACAAACCACCAGGCCCGATCGCAAGTAACGATTGAATAATCTGAAATCCACTCCCGAGTGGGTCTGACCATGGATCCAAATAAGAGGTAATCCGTTTCATTCGATATGGTGCCGATGCAATTAATCCAACAAACCCTGCTACTCCTATTAGCCCCAACATCGAAAAATGAAAAACACGCGCTCCTGAGATAAAAATCATTATGATACATGTCCCAACCATTACTGTTCCGGTCCCAAGATCTGGTTGTAACATAATCATTCCAAATGCAACAAAAACAAAACTAAGCGCAGGAAGTAGCCCCTTTTTAAAAGATGTAATCAATTTTTGCCTTTCTGCTAAAAATTTTGCTAAAAAAATAATCATTGCAAATTTCATAAATTCTGACGGTTGAATCGAAAATGCTCCAATTCCAATCCAGCTTCTTGCTCCCCCCCGAACAAGTCCAACTCCGGGGATTAAGACAAGAATGAGAAGGATAAAACAAATAAGCAAAATCACTTTCGAATAAGTACGCCATGTCCAGTAATCAATTTTCATAATAAAAAACATGGCAGCTACACCAAGTCCCGCAAATAACAGCTGTCGTTTTGCAAAAAAGAATGAATCACCCATCTTATAGGAAGCCCAGACAGCACTTGCACTGTAGACCATAATCATTCCAATTGTTAACAACAAAAGTGTAACGATAATTAAAATAAAATCAGGCGTTTTTTTCATTGGCAATGAGCACCACCTCTTTTGAAGAAGCTTTTTGGTTCTATGTAACAAAACATCAGTAGGTGTTAGCCTACTGATGTTTTGTTTACTTTATATAAGTTTATGCACAGCTTGTATAAAAATGTCTCCTCTTTCTTCAAATGTTTTAAATTGATCCCAGCTTGCACAAGCTGGAGAAAGAAGAATGACATCTCCAGCTGTAGAATGAGAATATGCTCTTTCTACAGCCTCTTCTAAATTATCGACAGTTTCAATGATATCTAATCCTGCTTTTTCCGCTGCCTTTACTAATTTTGATGCAGTTTGTCCATATGTCACAATCGCTTTTACATGTTCAAAATATGGAATTAAATCATCAAATTCATTCCCACGATCAAGACCACCCGCTAACAGAATAATAGGCTGTGTAAATGCCGATAACGCCTTTTCCGTTGCTAACATATTAGTTGCCTTTGAATCGTTATAAAACTTACGATTATTAATTGTTGTTACATATTCCAGGCGATGTTTTACACCTGTAAATCGTTTTAATACTAGGATAATTGCCTCATTTGCTACACCTAACAATTTAGCAATACTCATTGCTGCTAAAATGTTTTCTAAATTATGTTTACCTGGTAAAACGATGTCTTGGACCTCAACGATTTTCTCACCTTTAAAATAAAGAGCACCATCTTTAATACATGCACCATCTTCAATTACTTTCGTAGCTGAAAATAATACTTTTTGCCCTTTACTATTTGCTGATAAAGCCATCACATCTGCATCATCAGCATTAATTACACTATAGTCAGTTTCAGTTTGGTTTTTAAAAATATTCGCTTTTGCTAAACCATACTCTTTCTTTGTTTCATGATAATCCAAATGTGCTTCAAATAAATTTAAAAATGCTGCAATTTTCGGTTGGAATGATTCCACCCCCATTAACTGGAATGATGAAAGTTCTGTAACAACTACTTCATTTTCTTTCGCAAATTGTGCAACTTCACATGCTACAGTACCTATGTTTCCAGCAATAACAGGATGCTTTTGTCCTTCTTTTAACATTTCAAATGTTAGCATTGTCGTTGTTGTTTTTCCGTTAGATCCTGTAATTCCAACAAACGGGGCCGCTGAAATACGATACGCTAATTCCACTTCTGTTACAATTGGAATTTGTTTTTCTTTCGCTGCAACAAGTAATGGATTAGAATATGGAATCCCTGGATTTTTTACAACAAGTGAAATATTTCTTTCTAACAATTCTAGTGGATGTCCCCCGCATACAACGTCCATTCCTTTTGCTTGCAATTCTGCAGCTAATACATTATCAGCTAATGGTTTTCCGTCATTTACAATCACATTTGCACCTAAACTTTTTAATAAAGTTGCTGCTGCATAGCCACTTTTTGCAATACCTAATACAAGAATATTTTTATTTTGATAGTCAGTTACAGTTTTCAATTACATCCACACCCCGATATAAATTCCTAATACTGCCAATAAAAATCCTACAGACCAGAATGTTACAACAACACGCCACTCTGACCAGCCACATAATTCATAATGATGATGCAGTGGACTCATTTTAAAGACACGTTTTCCTGTCGTTTTAAATGAAATAACTTGAATAATAACAGATAATGTTTCCATTACAAATACGCCGCCAATTACAACAAGTAATAGTTCTTGTTTTAATAAAATGGCTACAGCGGCTATTGCACCACCTAAAGCAAGGGAGCCTGTATCTCCCATAAATACCTTAGCTGGATTTGCATTAAATACTAAAAATCCAAGTACCGCTCCGACAACTGCCATACAGAAAATAGCTACCGCATATTGGTTTTGCGCAACTGCAATAATGCCAAATGCTCCAAATGCAATTGCTGCTGTTCCTGATAATAATCCATCTAGACCATCCGTTAAATTGACTGCATTTGATCCACCAATAAGCATAAATAGTACAAGGATAAAATATGCCCAGTGTAAATCAAATTTAATATCGGTTCCTGGAATCATTAAATGTGTATCAAATCCCTGTCCTTTTGCGATTAGAAAGAATGCAATCGCAATAACTAACTGACCGATTAATTTTTGTTTTGATGTTAAACCAAGATTTCTTTTTTTAACTACTTTTATGTAGTCATCTAAAAACCCAATCAATCCATAGCCAAATGTAACTAATAACAATAATGATACTTCCGCACCTAAATGTTTAAATTTAATTGCCATGATAAGTGTTGTCACCATCATAGACACATAAATGACAATACCACCCATCGTTGGTGTTCCTGATTTCTTTTGATGTGATTTCGGTCCTTCATCACGAATACTCTGCCCAAACTTTAACTTACGTAAAAATGGAATAAACAATGGCGAAAGGGCAACTGAAATTAAGAACGCTACCCCAGCCGTTACTAATAAACCTTGTTCAAGCACATGTAGTCCCCCTCTCATGTTGTTACTCTTTGTTGTTTAGACGCTCATTGATTGCCTCTTTAGCAATTTCACGATCGTCAAAATGATGTACTTCTTTGCCAATGATTTGGTACGTTTCATGCCCTTTTCCAGCAATAATAATAATATCTTCTGCTTTCGCTTCTGAAACTGCATGGAAAATCGCTTCTTTTCGATCAACAATTACTTCATAATTATTTCCTTTTGCACCTGTTAACATATCATCTAAAATTGCTTTTGGATCTTCACTCCTTGGATTATCTGAAGTCAAGATTGCATGTGTTGCGTATTCTGTAGCAACTCCAGCCATAATTGGCCTTTTCGTCCGATCACGATCGCCGCCACAACCAACAATACAATACACATTTCCTTTCGCAAATTGTTTTGCTGTAGTTAATACATTTTCTAAGCTATCTGGTGTATGCGCATAATCGACAATGACTGTATAATCCTGACCGCCATCCACAACTTCAAAACGCCCTGGAACTCCAGTTAACTTTTCCACAACATCAATAATTGTTTGTAAAGATACACCCGAAACAAGACCAGCTGCTATCGCTGCTAAAACATTGTATACGTTAAACTTTCCAATTAACTTCATCGTAATATTTATACTCTCATTTGGCGTAACAAGAGTAAATGTTGTTCCACCGCTCGTCATCACAATATCTTTTGCCATAATATCACTATGTGTATCAATTCCATACGTAATAACTGTAGCTGCAGTACTTCTCATATACTCTTCTGCTGCTGGATCATCACTATTTAACACAGCGTACTTTTCATGGTCATGATGGTAGCTATTACCAAGCTGAGCAAACAACAAACCTTTTGCATGTTTATATTCTTCCATCGTGTTATGATAATCTAAATGATCTTGCGTTAAATTTGTAAATACTGCCACATCATAATCACAGCCATGTACACGGCCAAGATCTAATGCATGTGAAGAAACTTCCATTACTGCGCTATTTACATTTTGCTCAACCATACGGTGAAACGTTTGCTGAAGTGTCAGTGCATCTGGCGTTGTATTTTTCACCTCGAATGTTTCATCACCGATTTTCATATTAATTGTTCCAATTAGCCCTGTTTTATGACCATGTGCTCGCATAATTTCATCCATAATATGCGACGTTGTTGTCTTTCCATTTGTACCTGTAATCCCAATCAAGTGTAACTTATGCGTTGGCTGTCCGTAAAAATAATCAGCTAAAACCGCTAAAGAACGATAGGTATTTTTCACAAGTACAACTGGAACGTCAACATCAATCGGTCTTTCCGCAACAATAGCAGCCGCACCTTGCGCGGCTGCTTGCTTAGCAAAATCATGGCTATCAACCGTATATCCTTTCATACATACAAATAAGCTTCCATTTGTCACTTTACGTGAATCTGCTTCAATGGATGTAATTTCTGGATTTTCTTTTGGAACAACTGGAAAATCATGCAAACATGATACAAGTGTGTGCAACTTCATTTCACTAAACCCTCTCTACATTGTTTATTTATCTCTTACTTAATAAGCAGTTCTCCCCGTCCTTCATTCGTTAAAAATCGAGAAAGGAAGCATTTGCTGAGAGCCCGAAAAATCAGACTCGTTTATCAGTGCGGCATATAATAGCTCATCTGATAAATTGTTTACTTTATTTTTTATGTTCAAGAGCAATATAATCTGTTTTCATAGAAATTAAATTTCTATGAAAACAGATATTATATATTAACTCAACTTCCACCAATTGTATCATAAAACACAATCTCTGACCTTTAATTACCGAAGTAAATTCTAATTTTTGAACCTTCCTTTACTTTGGCACCAGCTTCTGGTGATTGTTTAATTACTTTATCACCCTCACCACTTACATCGAGCTGCAAATCTACAAGCTGCGTTTGTATATCTTTCTTCTTCATCCCGATTAAATCCGGAACTTCTATTGTAGGTGTATCTCCCCATTTATATTCCTTTTCAACTTGCTCCTTGCGTGGCTCTACTCCCATAACAGGAAGCACATCACGAAGAATATTCCCTACAATTGGCGCAGCAACAACACCACCAAATTGAGTAACTCCTTTTGGATTATCAACCGCAACATACACAACAACTTGCGGGTCATCTGCTGGAGCAAATCCGATAAAAGATACAATATAGTTATTCTCCAAATATTTCCCATCTTTTACCTTTTGGGCAGTTCCCGTTTTCCCACCAACGCGATATCCATCAATATATGCACCTTTACCAGAACCTTTCGCTACAACATTTTCTAACGCATAACGAACTTTTTCCGATGTTTCCTTGGAAATAACTTTTCTTTTCTCGACCGGTGTTTTCTTTCTTACAACTTGATTATTCGAGGGATCAACAAACTCTTTCGCAATATACGGCTGGTATAACGTCCCACCATTTACAGCTGCTGCTACCGCAGCGACTTGTTGAATCGGTGTAACAGAAACCCCTTGCCCGAAAGAAGTTGTTGCTTGTTCAACAGGACCAACCTTATCCAAGTTAAATAAAATCCCTTTCCCTTCTCCTTGCAAATCAATTCCTGTCTTTTGTCCAAAACCAAAATCATGAATGTATTGGAATAACTTTTCTTTACCAAGACGGTCCCCAAGCTCAATAAAACCTGGGTTACAAGAATTTTGAACAACTTCTAAAAACGTTTGACTACCATGGCCACCAGCTTTCCAACAACGGAGCCTCGCTCCACCAACTTCAGCTGCTCCATCATCATAAAACGTATCTTTCTCTAAGTCTACTAATTTTTCATTTAAAGCAGCCGCCAATGTAATGATTTTAAAAGTCGACCCCGGCTCATATGTACTCCATACAGGCAAGTTTCGATTAAACACTTCTGGTGAAACACTCTGAAAATCTGCTGGATCAAAACTTGGTCGACTAGACATCCCTAAAATCTCACCATTTTTTGGATTCATGGCGATTGCAATCATACCATCAGGGTCGTAAGTTGACTCTGCGATATTGAGTTCTCGTTCCATAATTGTTTGTATACGCGAATTAATTGTTAATTTTAAATCTAAACCAGCCTCTGGTTTTTTAAAATCATCACCGACATTTGGCATCCTTTGCCCTTTCGCATCTGCAAAAAAGCGCACATGGCCTTTATCACCATTTAACTCTTTATCATAATATGCCTCAAGTCCCATAAGTCCCTGATTGTCACTACCAGCAAACCCTAGTACATGCGATAAATATTTGCCGAATGGATAATATCGAATGGAATCTTCAGCAATATAAACACCTTTTAAACTTAAAGCACGTACTTCCTTCGCTTTATCATGAGAAATTTTTCTTCCGCCTTTATCCAATCTTACAATAGACTCTTTTTTTGTAATCCGTTTATAGATTTCCTCTTTTTGCACACCTAAAACTGCAGCTAACTTCTCTGCAGTCTCTGCTGGTTTTTCAATTTGCCTTGGTACAACAAAGACAGTTGGTGCACTTTTATTTGTTGCAAGCTCCACACCATTTCGATCTAAAATTTTTCCTCGCTCAGGTTCAAAAGTAATATTACGACTCCACGAATCCTTCGCACGATCTGTTAACATATTCCCAAGAAAAAACTGTACATATCCAAGACGAATATCAATAATTGTAAAAATGAGTATACCTGATATAAGTATAAAGATGAGTCGTTTTCTAACTGTTACATTCGATACACGCATATTGGAACAAGCCTCCTTCACGCCTAGCTTGTTCCAATATATGCTTGTACCTGTTCAGATAGAACCTCTTGCACTTCTTACATTATATGCCCCTAGAACATTATGGCGTTTCTGCCTCTTGCTGTGGTTCAAGTGGCGGTACAAGTGTTACAGCTAATTCCGTACCTGCTTGTAACGGCGTTCCTTCCGCCACACTTTGTTCTGTCACATACCCTGTACCAGATGGTTTCAAATTCAGATTTAACGTTTTCGCTAAATTCATTACATCACGAAGTGCCCACCCTTGTACATTTGGCATTAATGGCTTATCCCCCACTAAGAAGACTCGATCGCCCTTCAATGTTTTTTCAGTCGCTTTTGGTACCTGTTGTTTTACTTTTCCTTCACCTAGTATAATCGGATGGAATTTGGCTTTTTCTAATGTTGCTTTCGCCTCTTCCATTGTTTTTTCAGTTACATCTGGAACAGTAGCCTGCTGCTCTTTCACATATTTCTTCGAATCTTTTACTTCATTCGGTTTAATTTTCAAATACTCTAAGCTATTTTTCGTTACAGATTTAAACATTTCTGCAAGAGGTTGCGCTCCGTATTCATTATCTTTTAATTTCGGTTGCTTAATTGCAAAGTAAACAATTAACTGTGGATCGTCCATTGGCGCCATACCAAGGAATGAGAAAATATAATTTTCTCTTCCTGTCATATATCCACCTTTTCCATCCGGAATTTGCGCTGTTCCCGTTTTACCACCGACAGAGTATCCATCTATTTTATACGCATTCCCTGTTCCTTTCGGTGATGTAACAACTTGTTCTAATAATTGTCTTACTTGTGCCGCAGTTTCTTTTGAAACCGGCTTTCCTACCTCTTCTGGTTTATGCTGTAATTCCACTTTATTCGTTATTGGATCTACAATCCTATCGATTGTATAAGGTTTCATCATTTTTCCATCATTCGCAATTGCAGTTGCGGCTTGTACAAGCTGCATTGGCGTTACCGTTGACCCTTGTCCGAAGGCAGTTGTTACCTGCTGAATCTGCTTATCAAATACAATTGTATTCTCGCCTTCACCAGGTAAATCAATGCCAGTTTTTTCATCCAATCCAAATTTGTGAATATATTGACGGAAACGATCTGGACCCAGTTTCTGATCTCCTAAAATGGCAAATGCAACGTTAGAAGAACGCTCAACCCCTTCATCGAATGTAATAGATCCCCAACCTGCACCACCATTGTGGTCTTTTATTTTACGATTTCCAACTGGATACGTACCTGACTGGTAATATTCTTGACCATTATATACACCTTCATTAATCGCCGCAGCTAATGTAAAGATTTTCATCGTAGACCCCGGCTCATATGCATTTGCGATTGGATCATTTAAAAAGTATTGAATATCACGCTTGTTCGGATCATAGCTAGGTCGACTAGACATCCCAAGTATTTTTCCTGTTTTCGGATCTGCAACCAATCCAATTAGCATAGAAGGTTCATAGTGCTGATCAGCCGCTTTCATCGCATCTTCTAAAAATCCCTGAATACGTTGATCAATTGTTAAATACACATTTTTTCCATTTTCAGGTGGCTTTACACTTTGCTTTCCACCATCAAGAGAAACCCCCCTACGATCTCCCGTATACGCCACACTTCCATTCGAAGCACGTAAATACTTATCTAAACTCTTTTCTAATCCAAATTTCCCCTCTGCAATTCCTTTATCATCAGGCTTTGCAAAACCTAACACATAAGATGCGAAATCGCCATTTGGATAAACCCTAGCTTTCTCTGTAACAAATGAAATCCCTGGTATCTTAAGAGTTTCTATTTGTTCTTTCGTCTCTTTCGTCAAGTTCTTTCCTAACGCTCCGAACTCTACCTGACTCTTATCCTTGTTTAAAGCAGCTAAAATTTCATCTTCGCCTTTCCCAAGTACGCCTGCAATTTTTTTTGCGGTATCCTCTTTATCTTTTACAGGATCCTCACCTTTTAATTCTGCAACAAGCTTGTATGAATTCGCATCTTGTGCTAACACATGCCCATTTTGATCATAAATTGTTCCGCGATTCGCTTCAAGTACGCCATTTTTATTGTGCTTGTCTTGTGCAAGTTTCTTTAAATCTTGCCCATGTACCGTTCCTGTTGCTTGAATATAAAAGAATCGGGCTAACAACAGCAAAAAGAGCAGGAGGAAAAATATCATAAAGTAACCTGCTCCTTTATTGGTATGAATTTTGTTCATATTCATCTTCATATTTTCTTCACACCTACTATATTAATGTAAACCTTTCACATTATTCGCATTAATTTCTAGCCCGTGTTTTTTTGCGATTTCTGCGACACGCTCATAGCGCTTTAATTTTTCCACTTCAGCTTGTAATTCTTGATTTGTTTTTTGTTGTTTCACAATTGTATTTTCTATTTTTGCTGCTTCCGCATCAACTTGGTACAGTCCCGCCTTATTTCCAATAAAAGCAACGCAAGCATATAATAAAAAGCCAATAAAAGCCACATACAACAATTTTTCAATCCTTGTGATCTTTGTTTTCGCCTTTGGTTGTACTTTTTGCTGCGGAGCTTGAGATTGTACTTGTTCTTGTACTTGTTGTTGTTTATACTTTACAGCTAAATTTGTCATACCTCTCTCTCCCTTTTATCGTTTTTCAGCGATCCGTAACTTTGCAGAACGCGCTCGATTATTTTCTTCTAACTCTTCATCAGAAGGTAAAAGCGGTTTTCTTGTAATGAGTTTTAGTTTTGGCTTAAACTCATCCGGAATAATTGGTAATCCTGGAGGTAGCTGTGGTGTTGTACTATTTCGTTTAAATGTTGTTTTACAAATACGATCTTCTAACGAATGGAACGTAATTACACTAATTCTTCCACCAGGCTTGACCATTTCAATCGCAGATTCTAGTGCTTCCTCAAACACTTTCAATTCATCATTTACAGCAATCCGAATTGCTTGGAATACTCGTTTTGCAGGATGTCCTCCCGTTCTACGAGCTGGAGCAGGAATTCCTTCTTTAATTAACTCCACTAACTCTCCTGTTGTTTCAATCGCCTTATTTTCACGATATGCTTCAATTTTCCTTGCAATTTGCTTTGAGAATTTCTCTTCACCATATTGGAAAAAGATTCTTACGAGTTGTTCATATGACCAGTTGTTCACAACATCATATGCCGTTAATGAGGCATCTTGATCCATCCTCATATCTAAGGGTGCATCATGATGATAACTAAAACCACGTTCTGGTGTATCTAATTGTGGGGATGAAACACCTAAATCGAATAAAATGCCATCTACTTCTTTTATTCCTAGTTCGTGTAGTTTTTCTGATAAATAGCGGAAATTACTCTTCACTGTTACAAATTGATCACCATAAGAAGAAAATTTTTCTTTTGCATTTTGAATCGCAATCTCATCTTGATCAAATGCAATTAATTTTCCTCCTTCCGTTAGTTGGGATAATAAATAAGAACTATGTCCTCCACCACCTAGCGTACAATCCACATATGTACCACCCGGTTTTATATCCAAACCATCTACTGTTTCTTTTAAAAGAACTGTTACGTGTTTAAACATTGTTGCACCTACTTTTTGCAAAATAATTACGTTGAATGTCTCTCTTTTTCCTTCTAATAAACCACACAATGTGTTGGGAAATTAATACTCCGAAAACATGTCACATCCAACTTAGCGTCAGTGGAAATCTAATATCCACAAATCGCAGTTTCTCTTTATTATATACTAAATTTTATCATTTTTTGCGGGAAATTAAATAAAAACATGTCGAAAAGCACGATAATACGTTTACATTTTGTTCTATTTTGTCATATACATTCGTTTTGTTATCCATATCATACTCCGAGTTATAACGTTAGATAATTCAGAAAAAAAGAACTTTACAGTTAGTTCCACAAATCAAAAATAAAATCCTGCTCCTAAGAGCAAGATTTTATAGTTTTATAATATGATGTTTCCCGTCCCAAGAGTAGGATTGTTTCATTACTCTTTCAACAAAATCTAATCCAAACTGATTTAAATAATAGCATATATTCCATACACGTTCTTGCGGTGCACCTAACGGACGGATCCCGCATTGTAAACGGCGAAATTTATTCAGCTCTACTTCATGTTTTTTCTCAACACTTCGCTTTAACATTCTTTCTAGCAGCTCAATTTGCTCTTTAATTTTCCGCTCATTTTTCTCAGCAAATTGCTGTAATCCTGGATCTATTTTTTTTACAAACTGCTGTAAAGAAGTATGAATATCCATCATTTTCTCTGTCGCTTCAATAAACTGATTATCAATCGGTTCTTCTATTTGGTTAGAAAGCCAATTTTCACGTAGCACACCTATATCATTTACAAATGGATCACTCTCTTGTAATCGCAAATCATGCAAGTCTGTTAAAATATCGCGTTCCATATAACTAATTGTGAGTCTTGGGACAACAGGAGGCACGCGAAAACCAAACACATGAAATACTTGCTGTAATTCACTCCAGTAAGCAATTTCACCCGGTCCTCCAATAAACGCTAATGTCGGAAATATATATTCTTGCATAAGTGGTCTTGTTACAACATTATTGCTAAATCGTTCCGGATTTTTTTCCATTTCCGCTATCAATTCTTCATACGAAAATGAATAAGCACCATCTTTTCCAACAAATTTCCCATTCTCTTCTTCTAACAACACACGTTCTTCTTCAATTTGCATAAATATGTGCACTGCATTTGATTTCGTTTCAATAATTGGTTTATATCCTTTTTCCCTTATCAATTGCTGTTGTTTTTGAAGGCTCCCCTGCACTTCTTTATATCGACTTAGTATTTGTTTGAAAAAGGAGACCTCCAATTTTCTTAACGATGGATGATGCGAATCAACGAGAATCAAGCCTGAATCTACAAATAATTTCATAATAAGATGCGCAAAGAAATCTACATATGTACGCGAATTCTGCAAAGCATCTTCAACAAACTGTAACACATCCTTTGTGAAATTCGTTTCTGGATATGTTTTAAAAATTTCTTCAATCCACTTTCTACAGTCTTCTATCGAAAGATCAGATTCAGACGCACTCGCCTTTTTCGGATGACGATCATGAAAAATCGTCTTTTTTATTTTTTTATTTTTCATTACAAACACATGATTAATTTCATCAATATCGTGGTCTTCACCAGCAATCCAAAAAACAGGAACGACGCGGACTCCTAAACTGGCTTCTTTTTCTTTTGCAAGCTGTAAAATCGAAATGATTTTATGCACAGTATAAAGAGGTCCTGTTAATAGTCCTGCTTGTTGTCCCCCAACAACAACATATGTATTTTCATCCGCTAGCGCCTTTATATTCCGAAGAGTATGCTCTCCAGCATGTAAATTAGTATTATATTCTAATAAATGTGCCACTACATCTTGACGGAAAAACTTCTTATCACGCAAATCATGCAGACGTTGTCCGAATCCATCTTCTGTCAACGGATAATCGAAGTATGCCTGCACTTCTTTTCTACCATTCATATAGTCCGCCACAACACCTTGTAGTGGAACAGAGATTTCTTTTATCTCCATATAATTCTTCCTTTCCTATCCTGTTCTCTCACCAATCCAAATTGTAGTCAATGTTTGATGTAAAAGCAAAGAATATATCTTATACTTCTAATCCCTTTATTGAATTGTATACAAATTGCAGTGTGGGAACTTGCTTTTGCTGTTTCCTCGCTTCTTCTATCACATAACCAATAATAGCATCAATTTCCGTTTCCCGACTCTCTCTTACATCAGCTAACATAGAGGATGTATTACCGGCTGTGGTTTCACATACACGACAAACCAATTGCCACAGTTCTTCTTTTTCGCCCTCCCCTACAAGAAACACAACCTCTTGAAATATTTGCTCCATGACTTTATAAAAATAAGGATTCGATAACAATGCTCCATTTTGTATACCCAATAAAGCTGTTAGCGGATTAATGCAGGCATTTATTACAAGTTTATAACACATCGTCCGTTTCCAATCTTCTTCTACTTGCACCGGAAAATATTTTTGGGAAAAACACTCTAATAGTGACTCAAATTGAGACAAATCACCATTTATCACTCCAAATTTTGTAACCCCTACTCCTGTATGATTCACTGTATATTCATTTTCTTTTTTTGCCCCATGCTCTACAATTCCCACCGCTACATTTTCACATTTTATTTCTTGCAAGATATGCAGATGAGACATCCCATTTTGCAAAAAGATAATCCGTCTTTGTTCTTTTATGAACGGAAGTATATTCACTAAATGATATTGTTTTACAGCAATGAACATATAATCCATTTGTTCGTCTACAATATTCTCTAATGGCATAACATTTATAAATACCGTTTCCATTTCTCCCTTACGAATACACCTTATCCCCTCCTGCATTAACTTTTCAGCTTGTTCCACCGTTCTTGTAAATAATGTAACATCCTGTTTGTTCTTTTTTAAATAAAATGCAAAAAGCAGACCAATCGCTCCTGGACCAACAATCCCAATTTTCATCTCTATCCTTCAGAAGCTCCTAACGAATACCAAAAAGAAATATATCCTGTCATCCTTTAGAAGCCTTCTGATTTCCTCCTCTCTATACTTGTTCTAACATTGATTATATCTTATTTATATTTCAACAACCGAAAGTACATTTCATAAATATGTATAAATCCCCTTCCTATGACTAGTGTAGCAAACACTTTAAAAAAATACTGAAAGAAATATTCTATTTTCTTCATAAAAATGAAAAAATGAGTTATAATATTATTGAAAATATTTATACTTTTCTTTATTTTACAAAACGAGAAAAGGATGTGATGTAATGACATTCCCAAAAGTTGAGCGCTTGCTCATCAATTATAAAACGTTAGACGAATTTAAAAAATTTAAGGGCTGTGGTGCTCAAGAACTTTCCATGTTTGAAGAATTACAAGCAAATATTATTGAAAACGGTAGCGAATCTCCCTTTTACGGCATTTATTACGGTGGATCCCTTATCGCACGTATGAGCTTGTACATGAGAAGACATAGTGAATCCAATCCTGAGATTACTGGATCTTACGTAGAACTTTCAAAACTTGAAGTGTTACCAAATTTTCAAAAACAAGGTTTTGGTCAAATGCTTGTTAACTACGCAAAACAACTACAATTCCCAATCAAAACAACAGCCCGCATTCAATCTGCTGCATTTTGGGATAAACAAAATTTCGGGCAAGTATCAACGGCTGATGGCGAATTTTATATTTGGCATCCAGAAACTAATTTGAATGCGGTTACAAACGAAGAATCCGCATAAAATAAAAACAGCTGTTATTCAGCTGTTTTTATTTTTTCAACTTTTCTAATGTTTCATGCTCATGAATTGCATCTCTTTCTCTTGTTTCTAACACCATCACACTTCTTTTTCGATCAATATAATCAAGCAAAGTACGATACTCTTCTTCATATACAGATAAACGCTGAAGAAGCCGTTCCTTTTCCTTTTGTAACAATTCAATTTTTTGGTGTAATTCTTTTACTTCTTTTTCATCTTTATATTTTTGTAAAAAGGTAATAACATCATCTAATGTAATCGATACAGGGGGAAACTCCACTACTTTTGGTTGCCTTACTTCATAATTTTCTACCTTACGAATTTGTTTCGCCTCTTCAATACGTTCCTTATATTGCTTTCTAACGTAAGAATTCCATCTAAATCCGCATGCTGCGGGTGTACGAGATAAATGTCTGCCTACCTCTTTAAATGCGGAAAGTTGCGTTCCACCTTCACGAATATGCCGGAGTACCACTTCTGCCAGAAGTAAATCTTCATCATCAGTCCATGCATCTTGTCTTGTTGTCGCCATCCCTCTAGTCCTCCTTATGCATTTTTTATTAAACATATGCAGTTACTAGAAAAGATAGAATACTAACATGTAAAGAATATATTTTTCTATTTTTTTAAAAATGCTGCAATAGCCTGACTGTGCTCTTCAGACTCCCATAAACGTGCACATTCCGTTATTTCTTCTTTCATTCGCTCTCGTAAATTACTTTCTTCCCACTTTCGAATCGCAACAGCTTTATATGCTTTTTGAACTTTGATGTTTGGAACAATCATATTATCTAGCCATTTATGACATGATTTCATGACATCGCCGAGAAATATCTCATTTACAAATCCATATTCACTTGCTTTCTCGGCAGAAAAACGATGCGCCGAACAAAGCATTATCATCGCTTGATAATAGCAAACCTTCTCATGCAACATCGCAGCCCCTCCCCACCCCGTTATAATTCCTAAATTTCCTTGTATGAAGCCAATGACCGCATCTTTAGAGGCAAAACGATAATCACATGCTGCGGCAAGTTCACATCCGCCTCCAACAGCCGCACCATTTATAAGCGCTACTGTCGGTACAGGAAGCGTCATAATATCATACAAAACTCTCCCCATTCGTTCAAGCATCTCATAAGCAGCTCTTTCCGTTTTCAATCCATGAAACTCCTCTAAGTCCCCCCTGCGCAAAACGACTTGCCATTCCCTGTAATAACTACACATTTAATCCAATCCGCTCGCCTAATCTCTTTTATCAACTTTTCTAATGTATTCATCATTTCATTATCAATTGCATTGTGATTCTTTGGGCGATTTAGTGTAATCCACATTACATCTTCTTTCTGCTCTACCAAAAGTTTCATTATTTTTTCTCCCCTTTCACTTCACAGTTATTGTTCAAGGAGCATAATGAAAAACCTCTTCTTTCTTCTAATAGAAAAAAAACAAAAAAAATAAACGCAGAAGATATCTTCTGCGTTTATTTTTGCAATTACTTGCTGATTACTTCTTTACCTTTGTAAGTACCGCATGCTTTACATACACGGTGAGCTAATTTCGCTTCACCACAGCTTGGGCACTCTACCATACCAGGTACTGATAATTTGAAATGCGTACGACGCTTTCTTTTTACTGTTTTAGAAGTTCTTCTAAAAGGTACAGCCATTCTTCCCACCTCCTTAAAAGAAATAGTTATTTTCATATGAAGGCCTGAACCAGTCTTCCGATTATTTGTCAAAAAACTTCGCAAGTCCTGCTAACCTTGGATCAACAGGCTTTTCTTTGCTTTCTTCCGAAATCACTTGCCAGTCTTGACCTTGCGTCGGTGCTCCACCGGAAACATCATCACTGAAAATTTGCATTGGAATCTCCAAAAGTATATTTTCCTTGATTATTGGGAGTAAGTCAAGTACTTCTCCCTCTAAGTAATGGATTTCCGCTTCCGTTTCGTACTCTTCTGCTGAAGTTTGGAACACCTCAGTTGTTTTAATGTCAAATGGTAATGTTACATCTACTAAAGAGCGAGAACATGGTAAAACCATGCTTCCAGTTATATGTAGATGAAACGTAAACTTACTGGAGCCAAAATCAACTCTACCTGTTACATGAACAGGATTAATTTCGCGAATTTCTTTCTCGACTTCTTTTAGCTCACTTACATCTACCATCTCATCCAATGTCAATCCTTTATGTCTCAATTTATTTAATTGATGGATGGACCATTTCATATCATATCACCTCAAGGCAACAAACAAAATTATAGCTAGCCATTTTATATTTGTCAATGTTTTTTCTTTACACTATAATGAAGTCATTATAGGAAATAATATATAGATTATCATGTTTTTAGAAAAGATGCTACATCGAAAGGAGAGATTATCATAAAGGCAAGCGGTATTATTGTTGAATATAACCCCTTTCATAACGGTCATGCTTATCATGTGCAACAAACAAAAAAGTTAACACAGTCTGACATTACAATCGCTGTTATGAGCGGACCGTTTTTACAACGTGGCGAACCAGCTCTCGTATCAAAGTGGTATCGAACCAAGATGGCTCTAGCTGGTGGTATAGATCTTGTTGTTGAACTCCCTTATGCATTCGCAACACAAAAAGCCGAAACATTTGCTAGTGGAGCCATTTCTATTTTAGATGCCCTTGGCGTTTCTGAAATTTGCTTTGGCAGTGAGGATGGAGAAGTTCAAAATTTCTATAACACCATTTCTTTACGCCAAAAAGAAAAAGATACTTTCAATCAACTTGTGCAGCAATTTATGAATGCTGGAAACAGCTATGCCAAAGCAACTTCTCAAGCCTTCTCACATATTTTTTCGGACGTCAATATTGTTGATATGTCCCAGCCAAATAATATATTAGGCTTACATTACATTGAGGCGATTCTTTCCCAGAAAAGTTCAATTCATGCACATACCATTGAAAGGTTCGCATCTCATTATCATGATGAAACTTTTCAAGATAACCATATCGCAAGTGCGACCAGCATTCGCAAACAATTATTTAGTGAAAATGATTCATTCTCAAACATATATCCATTTGTACCAAATTGTACCGCATCCTTTTTAGAAAGCTATAAACAAACGTATCATACCTTGCATTGTTGGGAGGAGTATTTCCCATTTTTCAAATATAAACTTCTGACAATGTCTTCCCAGGAGTTACAACATATATATGAGATAGAGGAAGGATTGGAGCATCGTATTTTATCAAAAATACATAATGCCTCTTCATTTCTTACTTTCATGGAAGCATTAAAAACAAAACGTTATACATGGACTAGATTACAACGAGCATGTACACATATTTTAACGAATACAACAAAAGAAGAAATGGAAAAGGCACATATAGAGCAACATTCACCATATATACGTTTACTTGGTATGTCACAAAAAGGACAAACTTATATTTCAAAACATAAAAAAAATCTCGGACTCCCACTTCTCGCTCATACGAAGACATTCAGGCATCCTGTTCTAGATATAGAGCGAAAAGCAAACGCTATTTATTTTTCAGTGCTACAAGAACCTTTACGTACAAAATGTATACAGAAGGATATAACGCAACATCCTATTCGGTATGATGAAACAACGAATAACTTTTTGTAAAAAAACCTCTCTAGGGCGAGAGGTTTACTTTTTTTCTGGCATTTTTTCTAAATATGCTAACGCATCATCTAATGTATCTACTGGTACAATTTTCATCTTCGTCTTAATATCTTTCGCTGCTTCAAGTGCGTCTTTATAATTCGATTCGGGTGCTCCTTTTTCATTTGGAGCAAAGAATATTTCTGCTCCCGCATCACTAGCTGCTACAACCTTCTGTTGAATACCACCAATTGGACCGATTTCTCCCTTTTCATTAATGGTTCCTGTCCCAGCAATTTCATGACCTTTTGTCATATCTTTTTCAATTAATTGATTATAAATTTCTAATGTAAACATTAATCCTGCCGAGGGGCCACCAATTTCATGTGAGTCGATTTTCACTTTTGGATCTACTACTAATTCCTTATAAGGAGCAATCGAAACCCCAATCCCTACACGTCCCTTACCATCAGGAATTTGTTTTAGTGTCAACTTTTCCGCCAAACGCTTTTCCCCTCGAACATATTCAATGTTTACTACTTCACCTTCTTTTTTCCCTGCCATGTGCGCAATAAATTGGTCTATCGCTTCAAACGGCTGACCGTCAACAGCGACAATTACATCCCCAAGTTTTAATTTTCCTTCAGCGGACATATTTTTAGCAATCCCAGCAACTAATACTCCTTTCTCTTGAAAGGAAACTGAACGATTTGCACGCTTATATGCATTATAAATCGCTGCATTTTGAGAATCTTTCATTGCATACGCTTGGCGGAATTGATATTCCTCATCACTCTCGCCTTTTTGTAAAATCTCCTCTGCTTTAGAAATGTGATTATATTTATTAAATTGGGCAGCTATTAGATTTACAACATTTGCAGGCCCCATTGACACTGTCACGAGCATAAAATCACCTGATTCTTTCTTTCCACCATCAACTTGTACATATGGCTCTAATTTTGCTGCCATTCCTGGTTTTGTTACATAATACGGAAGGCGTACATAGACAAGTAACATTGCCAATATAACTCCAATTAAAATTGCATATATAAACCGAAAACGCTTAAACATTATTTTTCTCCTTCCACTGCTCAATTAACAAGTAAATTTTCTGAATATGTTTTTCAGCCTCTTCTTCTCCAACCCGAATAATGTCTTCAATATTGGTAAAAGCACGAGAACTAAACTGTTCTACTGCCGGACGCATCATTAAATCTGAGGCAATTTGCCGATTAACAACAAGTTCATGCTGCATAATTTCAATACTCTGCATGATAACATCATAAATGGATGTAACTTCCCCGTTCACCTTAATAGGAGATACATCTACAGCAATCACAATATCAGCACCTAGCTCTTTTACGACAGATACGGGAATACGATCAATGACCCCACCGTCCACCAATAAGCGACCGTCTATTTTCTCTGGTACAAATACACCTGGAACAGAAATACTCGCTCTAACCGCATCAGCAATAGGACCGCTTGTAAATACAACTTTTTCCCCCTTTAAAATGTCAGTGGCCACAACTGCCGTTGGGATATCTAACTCTTCTAATTTTTTATTATATGTAAACATTTTAATCATATCTTTTACACGTTTTCCAGAAATAAATCCCATTTTTGGTACAGTAAAATCCAAATAGTATTTTCGTTTAAATAATGCAGCCATTCGGTAGAGCCTTTCCACGTTGCAACTCGTTGCATAAAAGGTACCAATTAATGCTCCCATACTACTTCCAGCAATCATATGAATGGGGATATTCGCTTCTCGTAATACTTTAATCACACCAACATGCGCGAAGCCTTTCGCACCTCCAGATCCAAGAGCTAAACCTATTTTCGGTTCATTCATTTCTCTCACCCTTAAAATTTTTTCATCCTCTTTTTCATACTTATGGTCTAAACCCACCATGTATCCACGTATACTGAAATGAACGTTTTTGGGACAAAGGGGGCTACGTTAAAATGTATGAAAAATGGAAAACAGCTTTTCTCACCATAACGATGATATTTCTAACATTTTCTCTCGTACTTCACCCCCAAGCCGCTTTGCAATCTTCTATTCGCGGATTAAATATATGGTGGGAAGTTGTCTTTCCTTCGCTACTACCTTTTTTTATCGTTGCGGAGCTGTTAATTAGTATAGGTGTTGTAAAGTTTATCGGTGTTATATTAGAGCCGCTTATGCGTCCGCTCTTTCGTGTGCCTGGTATTGGTGGCTTTGTTTGGGCAATGGGAATGGCTTCTGGCTTTCCCTCAGGCGCCAAATTAAGCGCGAGACTTCGGCAAAGTAATCAGCTAACACAAATTGAAGCAGAACGACTCGTATCATTTACAAACTCTTCAAATCCATTATTTATTTTTGGAGCTGTTTCTATTGGCTTTTTTAACAATCCAAAATTAGGTTTCATATTAGCCGCTGCACATTATGTTAGTAACTTTACCGTCGGATTACTTATGCGTTTTTATGGCAACAACAATACCTACATAAAAGAAAAACATTCCATTCAAAAACGTCCCTTACAACACGCTTTTGCTATTCTTCACGAAACACGTTTACAAGAGAACAGACCGATTGGAAAACTACTTGGTGATGCGATTATCTCCTCTATTCAAACTTTACTCATGATTGGTGGATTTATTATTTTATTCTCCGTTTTAAATAAAATGATTACTGTTTTCCAAATCACGGAAGCGCTTGCTTTTATTATGCAACATATTTTAACATTCTTCCAACTATCACCACACTTTAGCATCCCTATCTTATCAGGGATTTTTGAAATGACACTAGGTAGCCAAATGATTAGCCAAACCAATCAGACCACAATTCTTGAACAAGCCATGGTAACGAGCTTTATTCTCGCATTTAGCGGCCTTTCTATCCAAGCTCAGGTAGCAAGTATTTTAGCCGAAACTGATATTCGCTTTAAACCATATTTCTTTGCAAGAATTATCCAAAGTATTCTCGCCCCAATTTACACTTTTATATTTTGGGTGCCACTTTATGAAAATTTACATTCTTTTTCACCGAACCAACAAGATATTCCCGTATTTTTATTAAACCACTCTTCTATTCTTGCGAAGGCTTGGGAACTATTACTTTACTACGGTCCAGCCTTTACACTATTTTGTTTATATCTATATGTTATTTTATTATTCTTACGCATAATAAACAAAGAAAAACCCCGTTCATCTTAACGGGGTTTGAAACTTTTCTTTTAAAGCACGCTCTACAATAGGAGGAACAAGACCTGCTACATTTCCACCATAACGAGCCACTTCCTTCACAATGCTTGAACTTAAAAATGAATATTGATTATTTGTCATAATAAAAAAGGTTTCTATGTTTTCATCTAACTTACGATTCATCGATGTAATTTGCATCTCATATTCAAAATCAGAAACTGCACGTAAACCACGCAAAATTGCGTTTGCATTACGCATTTTTGCATATTCAACTAACAGTCCGCTGTGCGAATCAACTTTAACGTTTGGAATATCTTTTGTTGCTTCTCGAATTAGCTCTAGGCGCTCTTCTACTGAAAAGAACGGTTTCTTAGAAGAATTATTCAAAACGACAACATACACCTCGTCAAACACCTTTGCGCCCCTTTTAATAATATCCAAATGTCCAAGAGTTATCGGATCAAAACTCCCTGAAGAAATTGCTATGCTTGTCATTCGGTCCCCTCACCTTCATACTTATAAATCGAAATCGCCGTAATACCATAATTTTCTGCTCTTACCTTTACAAGTCCCCCTATTGTCTCAGGTAAGACTACATCATCCCCATGTTCTGCCATAATCAATCCATCTTCGTTCAATAATCCATGTTGGTCCATAACACTAATTAATGAAATGATTTTTTGATCTTTGTATGGTGGATCTAGCAGTATGAGGTCAAATGATAGTTCACGTTTAATCAACGCCTTTACAGCCCGCTCTGCATCATTTCTATACACTTCAGCTTGATCATGTACTCTGCAACTTTCTAAATTTTGATGAATAACCTTCACCGCTTTATTATCTCGATCAACAAAAATAGCTTTGTCAATTCCTCTGCTAAGTGCTTCAATCCCAAGTCCTCCGCTACCTCCAAACAAATCGAGGGCAACCCCTCCTTCGAAATAAGGACCAATCATATTAAAAATGGCTTCTTTTACTTTATCCGTTGTCGGTCGCGTTGTATTACCTGGCACAGCCTTAAGCGGATGCCCTTTACATTTTCCAGAAACTACTCTCATTCGCTGTCACTACCTTTATTTCAATCTATCGAGCGATTATTACAAACGCATATCCGCTCCCGTAATCGCTATCAAATCCCATTGTTTTCTGGGTATTTTTCCATTAAAGGATAACCGAATCCACTACTTATTAAAAGAAAAAACAATTTATTTCTTTTAAAGGCCATCATTGTATGATAACTTTCCAGTGTCCCATATGTATATTCATCTCGCTACTTACAAGTAAGATCGCCTCTACTAACACAAGGTTCACTTTATCTTTTTTATCCTATCATAAAATAAAAGAAAGAAAAATAAAAAGCCTACGATAAATTTTAAATTCATTATGTATATCTTCATTTAGATTGGACATAAATAAATATAACAACATCACCTTCGATGTTGTTGCCAACCGCGGAGAAGACTTACGTTTCCCCATAAGTTCTTCCTCCGGTTTCTCCTCTCCCTTTGCCTTCTTACTAGTACATACTAGTATAAGAAGGGCCCTGCTTTGCAGGGTTTTTTTCTTTGGTCTGCTTTTCATTTTAAAAATGAAATGATACAGTAAAAGAAAGAGGAGGAAATAATATGATTCAACGTTTTATTGAACTAGGAGAAGGCTACTCCGATTTATATGAATTACTTGAGATTGCACACACAAATAAAGATCGTGTGTCACATATGTTACAATTTGAAACCTTAAAAAATGATAAAAAAGTATGCTCACTTGTTGTTGTTCTTAAACCAACAAAGGTTGGTGACTTCCAACCGCTATACATATGCCGCGAAGGGATTCCTATACTTGAAGATACAAAAAGTAAACGAATCATTTTATTTGAAGAAACGGCTGAACAAATCGGGAAAAACGTTACTTCTTTTACAGTAAAACCTTCTACAATTTTCCCGGAAAAAGAATTATATTTTAATCACCTTATCGGCATTTTACGAATGAATCATTTCATTCCTCCAATGCAGTAGCAATTTTCATCTCGCTATTTATAGGCAGTCCCCCCACTGATGGAAGTTTCACTTTATACTCATTGTATTTTATTAACATAAAAAACCCCCACCAAAATTAGTGGGGGTCTTCCTCTTTAACTATAGTCGTATTCTTTCGCGCGATCCGGACGTGAATTTTCAAATTCCGTTTTAAGAAATGGACGATATGATTGCTCAATTTTTTTCACAAAAGGAAGTTTATTTAGTTTTTGCATCATATGCTCTATTTGTTCCATATCACAATATACGACTGCATATTTCAAACGCTTTGATATGTAATGAATATTACCATATTTCCTTAAAATCTTGGCATGTTTCAATGAATGTAAATAAACAATCATACTTTGTCGTTGCCCGAACATAATCTTCTCCATCTTCTCCTTTTATATACTCATATTCTTGTATCTTATAAACATCAATCAGAAATTTGTGAAATTATAGTACGTTATAGAACAAGTTCTGTATACGGTTTCTTCCATATTCTAAAAAACGGGGCATATCACCCCGTCTTTTTACAACCACAACTTCCACCAGAGCCACAACCGCCTCCGCATCCACCTGCATCAAAAAACGGATTTCCAGTAGGAACTTTAATAGCAGATGATACTTCGGAACCAATCGCTACACTGACTTCATCTAATAGTTTTTGCAAAGCATTTTCTGCTTTTTTAAAAGCAGATACCTTTTCATGCAAATCTACAGAACGTTTTAATTCTCGCATATTTTTCGAAACGAAAGTATAATCAGGATGGTATTTTCCAAAGCGTTGCACTTCTTCATATCGCTCTTTCATTACTGTAAATTGGCCAATTAATGTTTGAGCCTCCAAATCTTCCTGTAACGCCTTATAACATTCACGATAACTCTCTGCTATATCTGAACAGACAATCGCTTTTGCAAGCTGCTCTGCCTCGTCTAATATCATTACGCTTTCAAGCGTCGCTACAATCATGAGAGACACCTCCGAGTAACCATCATAACACATTTAGAACAGAACTACTAATTTGAGTATCACATCTGCATATACAGTAAAAAGTTCTATTACTGAAAACACTTATCCATCATAATTTCTTATACACAAATATGCTCCGCGATATTATATCGTAATACGTCCCAGCTTCCATTCTCCTCTTTTACATAACTAATGCACGCATTTTTCAATGGAGTTTTAAATGTAATTTCATCAGGTAAGATTGCGTGTAAAATTGCTTTTATCGCATGTGAATGTGCAACAATAATAATGCGCTTACCTGCATGTACTTGTGCAACATCTTGCAATGCAGCAAAGCAGCGATTTACAATCTCTTCATCTGTCTCCATACCTTCTACATTTCCCTCTGCAATAAGTTCTCTAACTGTAGGAACTGGTTTTCCTGAAGCCTCTCCAAAATTCCGTTCAACAAATCGCTCATCAAGAAGAATAGAATGTATTCCAACAGCCCCACTAATTGCCTGTGCTGTTTCCTGTGCTCTAATTAAGGGACTGCTAATAATCACATCCCACGTTTCCAATTTTAACGCAGCTGCACTTTGACTTGCTTGCTTTTTCCCAACTTCATTAAGCGGAATGTCTTCACGCCCTTGAATAATCTCTTGAAAATTCCAATCAGTTTGTCCATGTCGTACTAAACAAATTTCCGTCATGTTATAACTCCTTTTTTCAACAATCTGTTTCTATTGTAACAAAAGTTTCACATGACGGACATAGTTTTCCCTTCCAATTACGTTGCATTTTGCTGCTTCATATATTGAAACATGTCAATCATAATAGAAGCAACTGCCAATTGATTTTGAAATTTTGCAACTTTATCTGGGATTGTCTTTTTATAATACTGTAAGGCAGCTAATTCAAATGCCTCCTTTTCCTCCGGACTACGAGATAATTTCCGATACCAATGGGGTTGTTCACGAATATAACGCTCTAAATCTTTATCAACTTTTATAAATTCCATAAGCTCTGCCCTCATCCTCTTTTTCCTCCTAATCTTTTCGAAAGAAAAATGGATTATTTTCAGAAGTTCTTTGCTCAGGTCGTGTACGATTCCCTTGAAATTGCTGAATGACCTGTTGCACACTCCCAATCGCACTCGTTACATTAGCCAGATGTTGTTGCATTTGCTCTGCATCTAATTTTTTTAAAAAAGAAAGCATTTGCCCCATCAAATCGGCAGCTTTTTCATCATTATTTTCTTGTGCTGGAGAAGAAATCACTTCTCCGTCTGCTTTATAGACCTTCCACATTTCATCTTGCTCCCCAAGTAAATACCATTCCTCATAAAATTGTTGCCATGTTTTTTGACCATTTCGAACTTCATGAACCATTTTAGGGTGATGGTTTACAAACGCTTTAAATTGTTGAACAGAAGGATGTAACGGTCCTTTTGTTTTTGTCATAATCCTCACCTCTTCAGATATATCTACTATCATTGTAAGAAAAAAAAGGCGCATGGTTCGCCTATTTTTAAACGATTCATGCACCTTCCCCTATTTTCTAATGAAATTTTGAGTATAAAATTTATCAAAGACTCCAACACCTAGTCCAGTAAATTGTTCATTTAACAAGTTTTTCCGATGTCCCTCACTATTCAGCCAACCTTGTACTGCAGCGATCCCATCAGTATGCTGCGCTGCTATATTTTCACCTGCAAGTTGAAATGCAACTTGACCTCGTTGTAATCGATCTCCTAAAGTCCCAAATTTCGGTGAATCATGTGAAAAATAATTATTTTCTTTCATATCTTTACTATGCCCAAAAGCCACTTCAGCTGTTTGTTGATCCCATGTTAATAATGGCAATTGATGACGACTACGAATAATATTAGTCAGATCTAGAATTTGTTGCATATTCCCATGTTCTATTTGTGTCATTTTTTCTGGAGTGGTTGGCTGCACTGCCGCTAACTCTCCAGAATAAACAAGCTGATACGGTCTTTGTCGAAGCAATGTCTCATCATCCATATACCGAATTCCAACAAGTTCATGTGTGAATCGGTCAAAATATAACTGTGCCCAACCATCTTCTTCTATCGAAACAAGTGGTTGTTCTGCAATTTCATTATCAGATAATTCAAATTGATAACTGTTCCTTCCTTTTTTCAAAGAAATTTCATGTGAGAATGGATTTTTTTTATAGACATCTTCATATCTTTCATTCATACGAAATGGAGCCACATCCACTTGATCACCAGCAGCATAAGCTGTTACAATTTTATGTTCTGCAACACCAAACTGTACATATTGCGATAAATCTTGATTATAAATCCACCATTCGTAACCATACGCAGAAGGTTCGATTCGAGCTGGTTCACCCCATTTTGCTAACAAATTTTCCGAATCTCCTCCTATTAATTGGGAGATCGTCTCCGGAAACCCTTCATTTATCTGTTTCTTTTTCTTAACAATCTTATGTTCCTGTTTAGAATGAGATGGCTGTAATATATATTGCGAAACGAGTAATTTCCCGTATAAATCCATTGCTAAAATAAAAACCGTAATCATTACGATACGTAATAATTTCTTCAAACAATATACCTCCTGGTCAAACATAAAATTGAGATATACACAAATATCTGTCTTCACTTTTGTGTGTACCATACTATTTTCACTATATCATATTTTTATGAAAAAAGCCGTGATTCTCCCTTTTCTCTCAATATGAATTGCGATTTCTTATTATTCATACTATTATAAAATTAAAGGTTTTCACATAAAAACAGGGAGGGATTTCATGCAATTTACAGATTCAAAACTTATAGGTACGATTATTGATTTTACACTGCTCACGGAAGTTATGCAAAATCAGCATTTTGTACTTGCTGGACAGTGGGATTATGAGCGAGTTACATATGACTATAAATTTGAAATATTGAAGGATGTATATTATTTACGAATACAAGGCTTTGCGGTGGAAGGGGAAATCGGAGGACGACATGCACAAGTTAAATTACTTTCACCATTGCTAGGAAAACATTATTATCCACATGGTGTTGAGTATGGTGAGAATGAAGTTTTTCCTACAAACGTAATCCAAAAATGCGAACAACTTCTGCAAAACATTGAAAAAGAATTGAAGGAATTTCAAGTTATCGAGTAAATAAAACAGGCGTATCCATATGGACACGCCTGTTTTATTTACAAATTAAGAATGAATTGTCTTTTTAACTGGATAGCCATAAATAGAACCATCCTTTACTTTAATATCATCTTCCCACGGAACTTTATACTTGCCTTCAGCTAAGTCTTTTACAAATGTATATGGATTTTCTTTGACACCGCCTGGAGTAGCTACATAACCTCTAGAACCTAAATTATAAATATTATTTTCAAGCCCCCACCCTAATCTAGCTTGATCCGCTAGCTCTGGATATACTTCTGCCGTAACAATTTCCCATGGGTTTCGGTGTCCTTGTACTAAAGTCGTTCCGTCAAAATTACATACTTGCCCTTCGCCAAAATAATAGAACACACCGTCATAACCTGCCAAATTTACCGATAATGTATACATCAAATTTTGCCATGCATTCGAACGATTCGTTAACATCCATTGTTCACTCACCTGTGTGCTATATCCAGAAATACGGATTAAAACATTGGCACCTTTATAAGCTGCCTCACGAGCAACTTCAGGAAACATACCATCATGGCAAATACAAACCGCCAGCTTACTTCCTCCTGGTCCTTCACATACAGGTAGACCTAAGTCTCCTGCTTTCCACGGTTCAACTGGCACCCAAGGATTCAATTTCCGATATTTTAAAATCATCTTACCTTGTGAATCAATAATAATTGCTGTATTATACGGCTCCCCACCATCTGGATTTTTTTCCATTATCGAAAACACACCATACACCTGTGCTTCTTTACACGCTTCAGCAAATAAATCTGTTTCTGGTCCAGGTACTGTACATAAAAATTCTTCTGTTGTCCATTTCTTTGTATTAAGCCCTTGCGTACTATACTCAGGAAACACTATTAATTCTAATCCTGGATAGCCAGCTTTGGTTGAATGGATTGTTTTAATAATCTGTTTAATTTGTTTATCAATATCTGCTCGTGACTCCACTATTGGTACCGGATATTGAATTAAAGCTGTTAAAAAACCACTAATTGGCTTTACCATACTTCCACTACTCCCCATTTAAAGTCCCCCTTAAAAATAATTTATGTTTAATAAAGAGAGCATGTTATGTCTCCCGATTCAAACCTAAAATTAGAGTTTAAAAATGTGTTTCAATAAAACTAGTAGTGAATCATTGTATGTCTTTAACAATATGAATTTTCATCAATCCCTATATTAAATACCACACAGATGCTGGAAATCCCTTCTTTTACCAAACACAATCATATTACAATTCATTCTATACACAGAAAAAAAGGCGCATACTCATGCACCTTTTTTCATTTCGTTTGCAAATAATGAGGCACTGCCTGAAGTTGCTCCTCATCCTTTTTACGTTCTTTACGTGCCCACTTAAAAAACACATAACCAATAATCGTACCATACACTATTTCCTGGACAATTTTCATAATGATACCACCTGTTTGTTGATCCTCTACTACTGGTATCCAATGTAAAAAGTCTGGTCCAGTTATGTTTAAATCAGTCAATGTTCCTGCAGGCACACAGAGCTCCATCGCTTTCATCCATGCACTCGGATCCGTATATGTAGCAAACAACGATTCGCTAGCAAATATGATCAGTGCACAAGCTGGTGTCAATAATACACCGTTCGCAAACATATAACCAATTTTTTTAATTTCACTTAATGTTTGATATTCCGGCAATGGATTCAGCATAGGCCACCACATCATCATTGCAGTAAAAAATAAAACAGCAAGAAAAATAGGATGAGCAACTTGATTTTGTTTTACAGCATCAAACACAACCGGCAAATGATAAATGGAAAATAATCCATTAAATACAAACAAAGCAATAAGTGGTTTTGTAAACATAGTCAATATCACTTGGATAAAACGAAAAGAAGTAATATATTTGTATAACCAAATCGGAATTCCTAATAACAATAATGGCGGTACCGCAATATACATCACTGCCATTTCAAACATATGTGCACTAAATACAATATGTCCCAGTAAATCAACAGGTCCACCTTTTACAAAATACAATAGGACAATCCCAGTCGTAAAATAAAATATCTGCTTTTTATTTACCTTTTCTGTATCATCGAACCGCTTTCTATATGGCCCGATAATAAGAAAATAACAGATAAGGATAGACACCATAAAAAGTAAAAAGATCGGGCTCCATAAAGCTTGAAAACCAAATATCCATAAGTTGCTCATTTTCACACCCACCCTTTCAATACGAACTCCTTACCCTCATAGGAAAAAGGGAGCGAAGATAACTTCAAGCTCCCTATCCTTTACTTTTTAAACCCAGACAATCGTCATAAAAGCTAAAATGGTTAATAACCCTACTAATAACCCTGAATATAAGAAAAAGGCTGCTGCTTCATGTCCTTTATGACTCATATGCATGAAATAATATAATTGAAATATTACTTGCACGACAGCTAACAATAAAATAAATGGTACAGAGAAAAGAGGGCTAAATGTTTTCGGATAAGCGACTGCCACAAAAGCTACAATCGTTAAGAAAATCATTAAACCAAATGTAATTACTTGATGTCTCATTTCCTCTGCACTTTTTTTTCTACGATAAACGAGATCTATCTTTGAGTTACTTGTGTTTGTTTGCTTTATCGCCATTGTTTATCCCACCATTCCCATCAAGTATACTACAGTGAAAATAAACACCCAAACTACATCAATAAAGTGCCAGTAAATAGATGCAACGTAAAACTTTGGGGCATTATATAAATTCAGCCCCCGCTTTGCATTCCGAAAAACTAATGTTAAGATCCATAACAATCCGAACAATACGTGTAATCCATGAGTTCCAACAAGCGCATAAAATGCTGAACCAAATGCACTACTTCTCATCGTATGTTTGAATTCATGTGTATAATGATAAAATTCATAAATCTCAAACCCTAAAAATCCTAATCCTAATAGTACCGTAACAATTAACCAAAACTGCATCTGCTTAAAGTTAAAGTTCTTCATATGATACATCGCATACACGCTTGTTAAACTACTCGTTAGCAGAAGCATCGTCATAATAAAGACAAGTGGCATTTGAAACATTTCTTGAGAAGTGGGGCCGCCGTTTGTAGAATTCTTTAATGCTAAATATGTGCCGAACAAGGAAGCGAATAATACAGTTTCGCCTCCAAGAAACAGCCAAAATCCCACAAACTTATTTTTCCCCTCGAGGGTTGCTTTTTCAGGCTCTGCTGGAAATGTTTCATTCGTTAATTTTTCCTCCACATGCATTACGCCTTGCCCCCCTTATCATCTAAATCTTCTTTATGAATATGATACCCATGATCATCAATTATCGATCTCAAGAACATTGCACCGAACGTAATGATAAGCCCAATAATTGCAACTAATAACCAGAATTTATCTTTTCCACCTTGCATATACATTGCACCAAATGCTGCTATAAACAATCCAAGGGATATAACAAATGGTGAAAATGAAGGATTCGGCATATGAATGTCACTCACAGGCTCTGCTGGTGTCATTTCTTTATTCCCTTCACGTTTCTCAATCCAGAACGGATCTAACCCTCGAACGAATGGTAATTGTTTAAAATTATATTCTGGTGTTGGAGCTGGCATTGTCCATTCTAATGTACGAGCATCCCATGGATCACGGCCCGCTTTTTCTTTAGACAACGATGTTTTCACAACATTGAATAATAGAACAATCGTTCCAAGTCCCATAAATATAGCACCAATCGAACTAATTAAGTTCCCCATCTCTAATCCTTGACCTGGTAAATACGTATAGTAACGACGCGGCATACCTATTAAACCAAGGAAATGCTGGATAAAGAATGTTAAATGGAAGCCGATGAAGAACAACCAAAATGTAATTTTCCCTAACGTCTCATTTAATACTCTGTTAAACATAAGCGGCCAATAATAATGTGCACCTGCTAATAATCCGAACACAACCCCACCAACGATTACGTAGTGAAAATGCGCCACAACAAAATAGTTATCGTGGAATTGATAGTCAGCCGGAGCCGAGGCAAGCATGACTCCTGTTACACCACCCATTACGAATGATGGAATAAAAGCAACAGCCCACATCATTGGCGTTGTAAACCTAATACTCCCACCCCACATTGTAAAGAGCCAGTTAAAGATTTTAATACCGGTCGGAACTGCAATTGCCATCGTTGCAACTGAAAAAATAGCATTCGCAACAGGACCAAGACCAACTGTGAACATGTGATGCGCCCATACCATAAATCCTAAAAATCCAATTAACACTGTTGCAAATACCATAGATGAGTAACCAAATAGTCGTTTTTTAGAAAATGTAGCGAAGATTTCTGAGAATATTCCGAAAGCTGGGAGTATAAGAATGTACACTTCTGGGTGACCAAAGATCCAGAATAAATGCTCCCATATAATCGTATTCCCTCCTAAAGCAGGGTTAAAGAAACTTGTACCAAATAAGCGATCTAACATAAGTAGTGCCAATCCCACTGTTAATGGCGGGAAAGCAAATAAAATAAGTGAAGAAGTTACAAATGTTGTCCATGTAAACATCGGCATACGCATATATGTCATTCCGGGGGCACGCATATTAATAATTGTGACAAGGAAGTTAATACCACCGATCAGTGTGCCGATACCTGATATTTGTAATCCTAATACATAAAAGTCAACACCATGTCCTTTAGAAGCAAGGGATAACGATGCATAGGATGTCCACCCTGCATCAGGTGCTCCTCCTAAAAACCAACTTAAGTTTAAAAATACTCCACCGAAGAAAAACAACCAAAATCCAAGTGAGTTTAAAAATGGAAACGCCACATCCCGTGCTCCAATTTGAAGTGGTACAGCAGCGTTCATAAATGCAAATACAAGCGGCATAGCTGCGAGGAAAATCATTGTTGTGCCGTGCATCGTTAATACTTGGTTATACGCATCTCCAACAAGAAAAGCATTATTTGGAATTGCTAATTGAAGACGGATAAATAGTGCTTCTATTCCGCCAATGATAAAAAACAACCCACCTGCAATTAAATAGAGAATGGCAATTTTTTTATGGTCTACTGTCGTTAAATAATCCCATATAACAGCACCCATCCCCTGTTTTTTTGCTACAGAACTCACGTTTTCAACCTCCCCTTCGCAAATAATCCCTCTTTACTTCTCAACTTTTAACGTTTGCAAATATGCATTTAATGCATCTACTTGTTCATCCGTTAAGTTGCCATACTTACCGGTCATTTTATTTCCTGGTTTCATATTTTCAGGATCCTTTAGCCATTTTTTTAGGTTTTCTTCATTATTTTCAGCAATGCCGGCAACCATATCGCGATCAGCAAAGTTTGCTAGGTTTGGTGCGATACGTGCAGAAGGTGGTCTACTATCATTTGATCCAACTGCATGACAACCAATACAACTTTTGTTAAATATTTCCTTACCTTCTTGTTCTTTTGTAGAAGCTACTTCCTTCTTACCATCAATCTTCTTCATATCAGCAATCCAAGCTTTGTACTCGCTTTCATCAACAGCTTTCACTTTAAATTGCATTAAAGAATGTGATGGGCCACAAAATTCAGTACAAAAACCATTATAAGTGCCTGATTTATCTGCTTTTAACCACATTTTGTTGACATTATCTGTATTCGTATCCATTTTTCCAGCTAAAGATGGAACCCAAAATGAATGTTTAATGTCGGCACCTTTCAAATTCAAATATACTTTCTTTCCTGTGGGGATGACTAAATCTTGCGAAGTTACTACCTTTTCTGATTTATAAGAAAATTCCCACCAATAAAGATTCGCTGTTACATCAACAACGATTGTATCTTTATCAATATTCTTTTTCTCCATCGCACTTACATCAGCAAGTTTGAATGTATATGTAACAGTTGGAACAGCCAATATCAGTAAAAGGATAATTGGAATGACTGTCCATATAATCTCTAGCTTGTGATTTCCTTCAACTTGCTTCGGGATATAATCTTCCTGCCCTTTCTTTTGCCGGAAACGCACAATTACATACAAGAAAATAATAGTAACTACAAGTACTACACCTACCATAATTGCACTTGCTAACAAGAGTAAATCATATTGCATTTTTGCTACTTCACCTTGCGGAATTAAAGTAGATTGGAAGGCTTTACCGCATCCCCCTAACAGTAAAGCCAGCAGTGAAACGAATGAAAGCAGTCGCCACTGTTTCTTCATACAAACAACCCCCACTTTCTTTGTGAATTAGATTGTACTTTATTTATAGTAAGTAAAGTAAATCTCAACGTAAAGAAATCCCCTCATGTCGTTGTCTTAGAAGAATGTAACTACAATCATTGACACAAATAAGATTGTCAAGTAATTCAAGGAGTAGACAAACATTTGCACGGACCATTTGATGTCATCTTTCTTACGGAAGCCATAGAATCCTAATACGATCCATCCGATGTTAAGCAGTGTTGCAATTACCATGAATGTTACTCCAAGTCCACTCATATAAAATGGTAGTGGTAATAAACATACTGTCCAAATCATGATTTGACGTTTTGTAATATCAAATCCATGTACAACAGGAAGCATTGGAATGCCTGCATTTCGATATTCATCAACACGTTTCATCGCTAACGCGAGGAAATGTGGGATTTGCCAAATAAACATAATTAAAAATAGCATCCAAGCGATTGGATGATCTAAACTAGAATCAATTGCTGCCCAGCCAATTAAAGGTGGAACTGCTCCAGATACACTACCTACTACTGTATTTAGTGTATATGCTCGTTTTGTCCATAATGAATACAAAACAACATATGTGAAAGCACCAATGAAACCAATAAATGCTGCCATTGGTGTTGTAAGTAGCAAGAATACAAAACCAAGAAGCAATAGTGTAATGCCTAACGTTAGCACAAACCCAGGTTTATATTTTCCAGTTACTGTCGGACGGTTTTTTGTCCGTTCCATTAAATGATCGATATCTCGATCAATATAGTTATTTAAGCTACAAGACCCTGCCATAATTAATGCAGAACCGACAATTGTAAAGAACATTTTATCCAAGTGGTTCACAGCATTTAATCCATTAAAGTGTAAAGCCAACCAAAATCCTGTAAACACAGTAAGTGTATTTGAGTTTACAATCCCCATCTTAACGAGCGCTAATAAATCTTGTACACGTGTTGTTTCCGGTACATCTGTTACAGCTGACTCATCATGCAGCTCACTTGTTGCATGGTTCATCATTTCAACCCCCTCTTAAAACTTTCATCCTTCTTTCGCGTCTTTACTTTACAAAAGTAATACGCTTCTATATAGCAATATTATTACAGTAGAAATGTTGTTTTCTCACTCTACTACTAATCTACGCTCATACTCGAATATATTAAATCATATTTCCCGAACATTTTGTGAAGAAAACATGAACTTTTTGTGTCGAATAACAAAAAAGTTTCTCCTATTACTTCCTATCATAACATGAGGTTACCTTCTATAATAAACTATTTTGTCATATTTAGCATATATTCTCCCTATTTCTTTTCATAATAGAAGTATTTTCTCCTAAAATATGTAATTTAAATTCCATTTTTTTCTTATTCAAAGAACTTTATCCCCCTTCTTCATTTCTTTGCTATTTTATTATTTTTTATATATCATAGGACTGTAGCGCGTTTTGTTCTATAAAATTGATGGAATGAAAATATTTCGCAATAACTTCATAACAGAAAGATGGTGAAACAGATTGCAACGCTTTATTAAATGGTTAGCAGTCATTACAAGCCTTGATTTACTAGGGGTTTTATTAGGAGGGGCTTTGGTTACAAAAACAGGTTCAGGTCAAGGTTGCGGTAAATCATGGCCACTTTGTAATGGTGAACTCGTTCCCTCTAATCTATCGATGGAAACGATTATTGAACTAAGTCACCGCTTAACATCAGGATCCGCAGGAATTCTCGTTACACTTCTGTGTATCTTAGCCTGGAAATACTATAAACATGTACGTGAAACAAAAACACTAGCTATTTTATCTTTCGTCTTTTTAGTTGCACAAGCGCTAATGGGAGCAGCCGCAGTTGTATGGGGACAAGTCCCTGCTGTACTCGCTATTCATTTTGGTATTTCCTTAATTTCATTTGCTTCTGTCATTTTACTAACATGTCTTATTTTTGAGATTGATAAAAAATTCGATGCACGATCTCTCATTATGGACAAAAAAATGAAATTTCATATTTATGGTGTAACAATTTACAGCTATATTGTCGTCTATACAGGAGCGCTGGTACGTCATGAACGTGCAAGTTTAGCATGTCCAGACTTCCCACTTTGTAGTAAAAATAGACCATGGCCTACCCAGTTACACGAATGGGTTCAAATGGGGCACAGGGTTGCAGCCATGTTAATATTTGCTTGGATTCTATATGCGATGATTATTGCTATTCGTCATTATAAACAACAACGAGTTATATATTGGGGATGGATTATTTCATTTATTCTCGTTACCCTTCAAGCAATTGTTGGTGTTTTAGTTGTATATACAGATGCAAGCTTATCAATGGCACTGTTACACTCACTCTTTATCTCTTGCCTCTTTGCCGTATTATGTTATTTAGTTATGTTAGGTACAAGAAGCAAAGCAAACGCACAAGACACAAACGAATCAACTACAGCGTAAAAGAAACAATCATTTTAATAACTTGCCACTATGGCAAGTTATTATTTTTATATAAAGTGACACTTTCACCAGTGAGGGGTCTGTCCTCACCAATTAAGTTTTTACGAGCACTAAAAAAGAGCTGCTTTTCAGCAGCTCTTTTTTTACAATTATTGATCTAGTTCGATTAATAAATCACCTGTTTGAATAGCATCGCCATCTTTTACATATACTTTCTTCACTTTACCGTTGAATGGCGCTTGAACTGTTGTCTCCATTTTCATTGCTTCTGTAATGGCCATGGAATCACCTTTTTTCACTTCATCGCCTTCATTCACAACGACTTTAATAACAGTTCCTGGCATTGTAGCACTAATATGATTTGGGTTCTCACGGTTCCCTTTCACACGCTGTGCAACTGTTGCTTTAATACTTTCATCTTTCACAACAATTTCACGAGGTTGTCCGTTAAATTCAAAGTAAAGTACACGTGTTCCATCTGGCTGCGGTTCTCCAATTGATACTAATTTAACCATCAATGTTTTACCACGTTCAATTTCCACACCAATTTCTTCACCAAGTCTCATACCATAGAAGAATGTCGGTGTATCAAGCACAGACACATTTCCATAAAGGCCAGCAACTTTTTCATAATCCATAAACACTTTTGGATACAATGCATATGCAACTACATCAAAAATTGTTACTTCACGTCCAAGTTTATGGAATAGCTCTTCTTTTAAAGCATTGAAATCTATTGGTTCTAACAATTCTCCCGGTCTTACTGTTAACGGCTCTTTCCCTTTTAAAATGATTTTTTGTAATTCTTTTGGGAAGCCACCATATGGTTGTCCAAGATCACCAGAGAACATTTCAACAACCGAACCTGGGAAGTCTAAAGACTGTCCTCGTTCAAAAATATCTTGTTCTGTCAAGTGATTTTGAACCATAAATAATGCCATATCACCAACAACTTTTGATGATGGAGTTACTTTTACAATATCACCAAACATATCATTTACGCGGCGATACATCACTTTTACTTCATCAAATCGATCTCCCAATCCAACTGCTTTCGCTTGTTGTTGAAGATTACTATATTGTCCACCTGGCATTTCATGCATGTACACCTCTGTATGAGGAGCATTCATGCCGCTTTCAAATGAGGCATAATATTTACGAACATCTTCCCAGTAATGTGAAAGTTTTTCTAATGAATTTACATCAACATCTGGTTGTCTTTCATTTCCACCTAACGCATAGTATAGTGTATTCGCACTTGGTTGTGATGTTAATCCTGCCATTGAGCTTACCGCTACATCGACAATATCAACACCCGCTTCAATTGCTTTCGTATACGTTAAAACACCATTTCCACTTGTATCATGCGTATGAAGGTGAATCGGAATCGATACCGTTTCTTTTAACGCAGAAACTAAATCGTACGCTGCATTTGGTTTTAACAAGCCAGCCATATCTTTAATACCTAAAATATGTGCCCCTGATGCTTCTAATTCTTTCGCTAAGTTTTTATAGTAATTCAAATCATATTTACTACGCATTGGGTCATGAATATCCCCTGTATAACACATTGTTGCTTCTGCAATCTTACCACTATCTCTTACAGCATCAATTGCAACTCTCATACCTTCCACCCAATTTAAGCTATCAAAAATACGGAATACATCAATACCAGCTTGTGCTGAACATTCCACAAATTTTTGAATTAAATTATCTGGATAGTTTTTATAACCAACTGCATTCGATGAACGAAGAAGCATTTGGAATAAAACATTTGGCATTCTTTCACGAAGTTCTAATAAGCGTTCCCATGGATCTTCTTTTAAGAAACGATATGCAACATCAAACGTTGCACCGCCCCACATTTCCGCTGAGAATAAGTTTGGTAACATTCTAGCTGTTGGTTCAGCAATTTGATTTAAATCTTTTGTACGAATACGTGTTGCAAGTAATGATTGATGTGCATCACGGAATGTTGTATCTGTTAAAAGTACACGCTTTTGATCTTGTACCCATTTTACTAATCCCTCTGCACCGCGCTCGTTTAAAATTTGTTTCGTTCCACTTTGAATTGGCTCATAGTGCTTCACATTTGGTATACGTGCATCTGGGAAAATTGGCTTTTCTTTCTTCCCTACTCCCGGGAAACCATTTACCGTTACTGTACCGATATAACTTAACATTTTTGTACCACGGTCTTTACGTTTTGGGAATACGAATAGTTCAGGTGATGCATCAATAAATGATGTATCATATTCCCCTGATAAAAAGTTTTTATGTTTTACCACATTCTCTAAGAATGGAATATTTGTTTTAATACCTCGAATACGGAATTCTTTTAAGTTACGCTCCATTTTCGCAGCGGCTTGTTCAAATGTAAGTGCCCAAGTTGTTACCTTTACAAGTAAAGAATCATAGTACGGTGTAATAACTGCACCTTGGAAGCTGTTCCCTGTGTCAAGACGAACACCAAAACCGCCACCAGAGCGATACGCCATAATTTTTCCTGTATCAGGCATAAAGTTATTAAGTGGATCTTCTGTCGTTACACGAGATTGGATCGCATAACCATGTACAATAATCTCCTCTTGTTTTGGTATGCTTACCATTGGACTATGTAAGGCATGTCCATCTGCAATTAAAATTTGTGACTGAACAATATCAATCCCTGTAATCATCTCTGTAATAGTATGTTCTACTTGAACACGTGGGTTTACTTCGATGAAATAAAAATCATTACCTTTTACAAGGAATTCAACTGTACCAGCATTTAAATAATTTACATTTTTCGTTAATTTCACCGCTGCTTCACAAATACGATGACGAAGATCATCTGAAAGTGATACACTTGGTGCAATTTCAACTACTTTTTGATGACGACGTTGTACAGAACAATCACGCTCATATAAATGCACAACATTTCCTTGTTCATCTGCCAGTATTTGGACTTCTATATGTTTAGGTTTTTCAACAAATTTTTCAACGTAGACTTCGTCATTACCAAAAGCCGCTTTTGCTTCTGACTTTGCACGATCATAAGACTCTTTTAATTCTTCACCGCTGCGCACAATACGCATACCACGGCCGCCACCACCAAGGGAAGCTTTAATAATTATAGGGTAATCATACTTCTTAGCAAACTCTTCAACTTCTTCTATTGAATTAATAGGCCCATCACTGCCAGGAATAACTGGAATATCAGCTAATTGCGCTTGTGTTCTTGCTTTTACTTTATCTCCAAACATATCTAAATGTTTACTTTTTGGTCCGATAAAGATAATTCCCTCTTCTTCACAGCGTCTAGCAAATTGGATGTTTTCTGACAAGAAACCATATCCAGGGTGAATTGCATCCACGTGATTGCTTTTCGCAATTTCAATAATACCCTCAATATCAAGGTAAGCATCGATTGGCTTTTTGCCTTCTCCCACTAAATAAGATTCATCTGCTTTATAGCGATGGTAAGAACCGCTATCCTCTTTTGAATAAATTGCAACTGTGTTTAATCCAAGTTCTGAACAGGCCCTGAATACACGAATTGCAATTTCCCCACGGTTAGCTACTAATACTTTTTGAATACGTTGCAGCTTTTTCATGATTTTCCCCCTCTACTTTCCTACCACTCTAGAGATTAAATAGGTACACGCTCTTTTGAGCGTGAAGTTCTTCACTTTCTTTTCTAAATTATACTCGGAAAGCTTCACTTTATTTTTATTCATCATACCTTATTTTTCAACAAATGATAAGTTTTCTGATCAATTTGTTTCACAAAAATAGTATAGCACAACTCTTCTTTTTCTAACAGCTTTATTGTATATCACATTAAAATAAATATGTTACACTATTAACATTACGACCCCCACAAAGTATAACCTATTTAAAATATCATAATAAAAAGGCTTTGTGTCAAAAAACACAAAGCCTTTTTATTTCACAACAACAAGATGCGGCTCACCTTGCTCTTTTTTCTCATATATTTCTTTTTGCTGTTTCTCTTGTCGTTTCACGTAACTACCTATATTTAGCAATATCCCCATTGCAATAAAATTCGCCATTAAAGAACTACCACCATAACTGACAAATGGTAAAGGTACACCAGTAAGAGGTATTAGCCCCGTCATACCACCAACAATAACAAATGTTTGTATTCCAATCAGGCTAGCAATACCAATTGCAATTAAACTTCCAAATGGATCTTTACACTTTTGAGCAATTCTAAATGCACGAATGATAATAAGTAACAAACTAATTAAAACAATCGCTACACCAATAAAACCAAGTTCCTCAGATACAATCGCCATAATAAAGTCTGTATGTGGTTCAGGTAAATATCCGAATTTTTGTATACTGTTACTAAGTCCTCTACCATTTAGGCCACCTGATGCAATTGCAATAAAGGAATTCACCAGCTGATATCCATCATGTTGAGTATCTTCAAATGGATTTAAAAACGCTGTAAAACGGGCTTTCTGATAATCTTCCAATGTGTAGTTACCAATTAAGTATAAAAGCGGAATCCATATAATAGAGCTTAACACCAAACGCTTTATCCACTTATTAATCGGAACACCTGAACAAAGAAACATAGTTCCGACAATACCTATGATTATCAGAACCGTTCCTAAGTCATTTTGTTTAAGAATTAAAAGTACTATTAATCCTATAAATAGAATCGTACCCGCTGATCCTTGCCACACTGAAGTATCTGTTTCTTGTCTTCTTGCAAAGAAACGTGCAAGTACGATAATAATAGCGATTTTAATGAATTCAGCTGGTTGTATCCCAAATACCCACGCTTGCGCACCATTTGCTGTTGTTCCCAGCAATAATGATAACACTAGCAATCCTATACTACCTATCATCATTAGTAGCAAAATAATCCGTTTTCTCCAAACCTGGTATGGAATCGCAGCAATTATACCTAATCCTAATACTGTCCCTATTCCTAATGCTAGTAGTTGCTTATAAAAAAAGTAATTAGCCGGTTTCCCATATTTTGTAACCGCTAAAATTGAGCTAGCACTATATACCATTATAACTCCCAGTACACATAAAATAACAAGAGGAAGCAATAATGAATAATCCATTGACTTCCATACTTTTTTCATTCAATATCCTCTTTCTGTTTTCAGTTTAATTGTTGTATTCCATATGTATTGGAATTCTTCCTTCTTTATTATACAAATAAAAAGCTCAAACTTAGCCAGTTTGAGCCCCCTTATTTGAACCCTTTATTGTTGTTTGTTTGTAAATGCTTCATGAAGTGCTGATAATTCCCGTTCGAGCTCTCCTAACATGTCTTTGCCTTGCTCTTCTGCAATAAGACCAAGACGAACCGCAAAGTCAACTTCACGGGATAGTCCAAACATTTGTGTGTCCAACACTTCTTCATATAATGGACATTGCGGCATCGTAAGGTGGTCCATTTGCACCTTAATAAGTCTTAAAATCTTCTCCGCATCCGCTTGTAGAAGGGCAAGTGCCTTTTCCTGATGATTTGCTACTGTCTCAGACGCCAAATTGATTCCCTCCGTTTCCGTCCTACTCTCCTATCCTATCTATTAATATTAGCGATAGTTTTAATAAATTGCAATAGAAACATTTTTTGTGACAATCGTGTCTAATGCTATTATACTGAAAAGTGGGAGCATAATACAAATGGGGGAACAACAATGAGTGAAATTTTATTTATAAACGGGAAAGTCCGCTTTCCAATCACACTTGATCCAAGCGTTTGGATTTTTGATGATCGAAAAGTAGATTTAACAACTTACTTCACCGAAACGAAAGAAGAAAAATCAGAATTAGAAGACTATCTCAAGCATACTTCCGAACATTGGGATCGCGAAATCCGTGATGGCGCCGCTTTCCCACCTATTCAAAAAAGCGTAAAAAAATTTAAAAAAGAACAGCTCATTACAGGAACGTTTGGCATACCACTTCATCCCTTTTTTAAAAACGCTGAAATTGCAGCTGAAGCGACACATGTTGAAATTCATACACTGCATGATACAATCAGACTTTCATTAGAAGAAACAAACAATGTTATTCTTGGATTTTCAAAAGACGGAAAACCATTACGAGAAGATGGGCCTGTTCACCTTTACTTTGGTGATGGTTCTAATATAAACAATCCCATTCGAAACATCCGTAAGTTTACAATTATTTAAAAAAGAAGCGGGACTGTGTCCCGCTTCTTTTTATAATAAATCCGCTGCTAGTTGTGCTAAATTCGAACGTTCTCCTTTTACAAACTTTACATGTCCGCTAATTTTTTGTTCTTTAAATTTCTCTACAACATACGTTAGACCATTATTATATTCATCTAAGTAAGGATGATCAATTTGTTGTGGATCTCCCATTAATACAATTTTACTCTTTTCTCCAACCCTTGTTAATATTGTTTTCACTTCATGTTTCGTTAAATTTTGTGCCTCATCAATAATAATAAATTGATCTGGAATACTTCGCCCTCTTATATAAGTAAGCGCCTCTACTTCAATTGAACCCATCCCTGCTAAAATCGCATCTAATTCACCTGGTTTTTTTGTATTAAATAAATACTCTAGGTTATCGAAAATCGGCTGCATCCACGGTCTTAATTTTTCTTCTTTTTCTCCTGGTAAATAGCCGATATCTTTGCCAACTGGAACAATTGGCCGGGCAACAAGGAGTTTTTTGTACAACCCTAAATCCTCCGTTTGCATAAGGCCAGCTGCTAGCGCAAGTAAAGTTTTACCAGTTCCTGCTTTACCCGTTAATGTTACGAGTGGAATATCTTCACGGAGCAACAATTCTAATCCCATAGTTTGCTGCACATTCCGCGGACGTATTCCCCAAACTTGCTCATTATGAAAAACAAGTTTCTTCACTTTTTTCCCTGAAAAATCCACAATTCCAAGTGCAGAGCTAGAACCACCCAACGCATCTTTCATCACAATAAACTGATTTGGATAAAATGGGTGATTTGCAATTTCTGATAAAGGAAGCTCCCCTTTTTCATAAAAATAATTTAATTTCTCTTTTGATATGTAGCCTTCTAAAAAACCTGAATATATATTGTCCACTTCAATTACACGATCGCTTAAATAATCTTCAGCTTGTAAACCAAGTGCATCCGCCTTTACTCTTACAAGCACATCCTTACTGACTAGAATGACAGCCTTTCCACTCTCTTTCTCTTGCTCTTCCAAAAATAAATTTTTCGCAACAGCTAAAATGCGATTATCGTTTGTTTTTTCAACAAAAATATCTTGCAGTTGAACAAATGAACGATGGTTTAATTCAATACGAAATGTCCCTCCATTTTCAAGAGGAATACTCTCATGCAGTTTTCCTAATTCGCGAAATTTATCTATCAATTTAGATACATAACGAGCATTTCGTCCGACTTCATCCATGTAGCGTTTTTTCGAATCAACCTCTTCTAATACAACTGCTGGAATCACTACCTCATTTGTTTCAAAAGAAAAAATAGATAAAGGATCCTGCAAAAGTACATTCGTATCTAACACATAAATTTTATCCAACCTGTTACCCCCTGACTCCACTTTTAAATTTGTAGAACAAGGGTTTCATCCATGATCATGATATGGACGAACCATTGTTATAATTATATGTAATGTATTAACGAGGTAGAATCGAAATTCATATAAATTAAAACTTTTCTTAATCATTTTTCTCATTTATAACTAGGTATTGTATTATTCATCAAAATTTATATTTTAACATGCAACAAAGATCAACTATTTACTTTGGTTAAAATAGTAGAAAAGGATGAACAATCATAGCGCTCATCCATTCCTACAATTCTTTCATTGCTGTTAAAACTTGATTATCAAGTTTTTCAGCAGCACGAAGATCATATGTTTTTTCATATGTTGGTTCCGAAGCAAGCTTTGCTCCATAAAACATAACATCACGCACTTCTTGAACAGATACTTCTACTACAGTTAATTTGAGGGGAATGCCTTCCATTCTATCTGTTAAAATCTTTGCTTCACCGCTAATGGAAAATACAGATTCATTTGCCATTACAGTAAGTACAAGCCCTGACTGATGGCGTAAATTTTCCGCAATACGAGAGCGTTGATCAACTGCAAATCGTATACTTGTCTCATTCATTGCATATACCCATGAAATAGCACTTACATTTGGAACAGCCTTTTCAAAATCAATTGTTGCAATTGTAATAATATGTCCTTCACGTAAAGATTGAACTAAAGAATCTGTCAATGTAGTTTCTACTACATTTGCCATATTTCCACCTCCAAATTTTTCTTCATCTTAATAATAACTTATTTTTCGAATTGCGAAAATATTATTTTTTCCCCCTATAGTTCAAAAATATCAAATTTACATGATATACTTATATCGATAGAATTTGTATTGAGGTGACGAAATGAGAGTCAAATGCATGCTTTGTGATAAAAAAGAAGAGTTAGATGACGAAAATCCTATGGCCAAAAGGCTTCGTAACCGTCCTATTCATACATATATGTGCATGGAATGCACAGAACGTATTGCAGAACGTACAATGGAACGCCATGCAACCGGAAAATTCCACTTATATCGTGATAAAACAATAGAAGATGAGTGGTAAACTGCCAAATAAGTCCTTAATCCTTCAGATGAGGGCTTATTTATATTTCTCCGGCTCTCGTTTCATTTGATCTAAGAAACAATCTATAAGCTCTAATGGAAATCTTGTAGAATGTTTTTCCCCGTCTCGTTCATATGTAACCAAATACATATCTTCTTTCTTTTCCACCGTTACATCTCTTAATTGATGATCTTCATGTAACATATTATGAAACAGTAAATATGTTTCTTTTGCAGCCTCATCATACGGGCGTGCTTCCGCGACAGTTTTAATCGTTAGCCAATTGTATAATGCATCTTGTACAGAACGCATGAAACATCCCCCCTTAGCTCACTCTCTGTTTCTTTACTTGACGTAAGCGCAATCTATAAATACCAAGCACAAGCGCCGCTACAACGAGCCCTTCCCCAACTGGTAACAAAACTCCAAAAAAAGTTAGAACCGTACACCCAATTGCTAATACCACATAAATCACAACATTTTTTAATAGCGATAATTTCCTAGCAAAACCCAAATTATATACAAGTGCACTCAAAATAATCATTGTACCATAAAGTAGCCACATACCTACTTCTGGATTCACATCTACATTGTATAGCTTTGCAAAAAATGACATTCTTTCTAGCATTATACTTCTCCCCTTTATCTAGCAAAAATGAATAAAAATTCCCCTATCTAAAATAAAGATAGAAAATATTCCATATGAGCCCCATTCATTCAACTGACTAGCAGCGCATTACTTCTTAATTTTTAAATTCTATGTTGCCTACTATAAGAGTACATTGCAGAAAAAATACTGTCTAGATAAAAGAGTAAATTTTCGAAAAATAACAGAATAAAAAAAAGCTACCTTTTAAAGGTAGCTCCCTATTTTTTACGCTTCTACAGATTTCTTTTTCTTAGCAGCTCTTTCACGCTCGCTCTTATCCAGAATCTTTTTACGAAGACGAATTGATTCTGGTGTTACTTCACAGTATTCATCATCATTTAAGTATTCTAATGATTCTTCTAATGTCATGATACGAGCTTTTTTCATTGTTGACGTTTGGTCTTTTGTTGCAGAACGAATGTTAGTTTGTTGTTTCATTTTTACAATGTTAACTGTTAAATCATTCTCACGTGTATGTTCCCCAACGATCATACCATTATAAACTTCTGTACCTGGTTCAACAAAGATTACACCACGGTCTTCTACTTGGATAATACCGTATTGTGATGCTTTTCCTGTTTCTAATGAAACTAGAACACCTTGACGACGTCCACCAACTTGACCAGCATGTGCTGGCTGATAGCTATCGAACGTATGGTTTAAGATACCATAACCACGTGTTAAAGTTAAGAATTCTGTTGTATAACCGATTAATCCACGTGCTGGTACCATGAATGTAAGACGAACTTGACCATTTCCATTGTTCACCATATCTAACATTTCACCTTTACGCGCACCCATAGACTCCATGATAGAACCAGTATATTCTTCTGGTACATCAATTTGTACACGCTCTACAGGCTCACATCTTACACCGTCTACTTCTTTAATAATTACTTCTGGTTTAGATACTTGTAATTCGTATCCTTCACGGCGCATGTTTTCAATTAAGATTGATAAATGTAATTCTCCACGTCCAGATACAATCCATGCATCAGGAGATTCTGTATTATCTACACGTAAACTAACATCTGTTTGTAACTGAGAACGAAGACGCTCTTCAATTTTACGAGATGTAATATATTTTCCTTCACGACCTGCAAATGGGCTGTTATTTACAAGGAATGTCATTTGTAGTGTTGGCTCATCAACACGTAATAATGGTAATGCTTCTTGATGTTCAACTGGACATACAGTTTCACCAACGTTAATGTCTTCCATACCTGAAACAGCTACTAAATCTCCAGCCTTTGCTTCTTCGATTTCTTGACGTTTTAATCCCATATAACCAAATAGTTTCGTTACGCGGAATTGTTTTACACTTCCATCAGCCTTCATTAACGCAACTTGTTGTCCAACTTTCATTGTACCGCGGAATACACGGCCAACTCCAATACGACCTACATAGTCATTATAGTCAAGAAGTGCTACTTGGAATTGAAGTGGCTCGTCACTATTATCGATTGGTGCTGGAATATGATTAATGATTGTATCAAATAATGATTTCATATTCTCTTCTTGATTTGCTGGATTTGAATCTAAACTTGCTGTTCCGTTCATTGCTGACGCAAATACTACTGGGAACTCTAATTGATCTTCGTTTGCACCAAGTTCAATGAATAAGTCGATTACTTCATCAACCACTTCGTCTGGGCGAGCAAAGTCACGGTCAATTTTGTTTACAACAACGATTGGAGTTAAATTTTGTTCTAATGCTTTCTTTAAAACAAATCGTGTTTGTGGCATACAACCTTCATATGCATCAACAACAAGTAAAACACCATCAACCATTTTCATGATACGCTCAACTTCACCACCAAAGTCAGCGTGTCCAGGTGTATCTAAAATGTTAATTCGTTTATCTTCATAATGAATCGCTGTATTTTTCGCTAAAATTGTAATACCGCGTTCTCTTTCTAAGTCATTTGAATCCATTGCACGTTCTTCTACGTGCTCGTTTGCACGGAACGTCCCCGCTTGACGTAATAATTGGTCAACAAGTGTTGTTTTACCATGGTCAACGTGGGCGATAATTGCTATATTACGTAAATCTTGTCGTTTTTTCAACATGTCCAACTCCTAGTGTCTTTTTAATCCTTCTCTATTATAAGAGCGAAGGGGATACAATGGCAATCAAAATAAAATCAAGAATGAAAATATAGTTGTATTCTTACTTTTGTGAAAGTAAAATGAAATTGGAGGGTGAAGATATGGAACACATTCAATATCGCTTTTTACTAACAGCTATTATCGGTGTTATTTTCTTAATTGGCATCGGAATTATGATTGCTGAAAATAGTCCCATCGGTATTATTATTTGCATTATTGGTACATTTGTTACAGTCGGATATGGATTTATAACAAAACGCAAAATGCGTAAATCACAGTAACATGAAAAAGTAAGAAGCTACGTCTTGGGCCTCTTACTTTTTTTGTTACTGTGATACATATTGTAATAACTCTTCATATACTCCAGGTTTTGCAACTAATACACTGCTCTTCTCCACAATAGAAAGCGTAGCACCGGCGAATGTCGTTACTTTACCCCCGACTTCTTCTACAATAATCATTCCACCACCAAAATCCCAAGGAGATAGTCTAGGCGTCACGTAAGCATCCAATCTTCCAGTTGCAACATAGACCATTTCTAATGCTGCACATCCATATGAACGTGTCCCCCTTGCCAATTTTACAAGTTGCATCATTTTCTCCATATTAAGTAATGGATTATCAGTAAGCCAAGTTGCATTTAAAGCAATTATTCCATGTTCCACCGTACTTTTCTCTAGAGTAGGAATAGATACATCGTTGCAAAAAGCTCCTTCTCCTTTTACAGCATGATAAAGTTCATCATGAACCGGATCATAGACCAGACCGATTTTTCCGATACCGTTCTCATAAATACCAATTGAAATCGCAAAGTTTCTTTTTTGGTGAACAAAATTCATCGTACCGTCAATTGGATCAATTAACCAAACAACTCCATCAGAAGATGCAACTTCATCCCCATATCCTTCTTCTCCTAAAATATAATGGTCTGGGAATGTTTGTTTAATTTTCCCAATCAAAAACTGTTCTGTTTCCCGATCCATATTTGTTACTAGGTCAGCTGCATTTGATTTCGTCTCTATAATAAGTGTCTTTTGCAATGATGCCATTAAACGTTCACCAGCTTCTCGAACCCACTGCTTTGCATTTGTATCGATTTCTTTCCATACCTCTTGCATGTTTAAACACTCCGATCTATACTGTTCACAGAAAAAACGAACCCTTTATAAGGTTCGCACCAACTAAAATTTTATACATATACTATTATTACGCTTCCAAACGAATCATTTCAAGTCTTAGCACTTCTAATTTTTGCACGCACTCTTCTTTTTTCTGATTATCATTTTCCATCATCGCATCATATAGCGTTGCTAATTCATAATCTAACTCCAATCTTAGCACCGGAATTCTTTTTTCAGCATCTGTTCTCTTTAACGCATTAATCACCTGTCTCATTTTTATTGCCTCCTCCCAATATTCGTCTGCCCTTGGACTAGAATTAACTTAATTTTCTGATTTTTTGTTTTATACTATATTATGTTGGATAAAACATCTATGCAACATAATTATTTTTTTTTACGTAATTTTTTTATGCTGTTTTTTTTATGAATAGTACAAGCTATGCTAAAATAAAAAACAAACTAGGAGTTGGAGGAACTGTCATGACATTACAAACATTTAAATCAACTGACTTTGCTGTCTTTGCAGTTGATGGTCTCGAAGAACGAATGAATGCTATTAAAACGAATATTCATCCTAAATTAGAAGCTCTAGGCGAGCAATTTTCTCATTATTTATCAGAACAAACTGGGGAAACTTTTTTCTATCATGTTGCGAAACACGCACGTCGTAAAGTCAATCCACCAAACGATACTTGGGTTGCTTTTTCAACAAATAAACGCGGATATAAAATGCTACCACATTTTCAAATCGGTTTATGGGGTACCCACGCTTTCATATACTTTGGTTTAATCTATGAGTGTCCACAGAAAGTGGAAGCGGCTCATGCCTTCTTAGAACACTTAAATGATTTAAAAACAAATATACCAAATGACTTCGTTTGGTCCATTGACCATACTAAACCAGCTGTAAAACCACATAACACGCTTGAAGCAAATGATTTACAAAAGATGATTGAACGCTTAGCGACTATAAAAAAAGCAGAGTTACTAGTTGGTATTCACATCTCACCAGAAGAATTTTCAACACTTACTGATGAGCAATTTCTTGCGAAGGTTACATCTACTATGCACTCACTCCTTCCTTTATATAGAATTTGCAATCGATAGTAAGAAAACGGACAATAGATCTATTGTCCGTTTTAAGTTGTTCTCCCATTATAGCACTTTGAATTTAATTTTTCAAAATCTTTTTACATTTTTACAATCTTTTGTTCTTCTGCTTCTTTCGCTCTTTGAATTGCCCGATATATAGAGTAACCACTTACCTCTTGAAACTCTTTATCAATTTTCTTCTCTTCCGCTTTCGAAGGCACGATTTCTTTAAAGCGACGATATAGTCTCATCAATTCTTCTCTCACGATACCTTTCTCATATGCCTTTTCAATCGCCTCATAGAATGTCACGATTGCAATCATCTCATCATTTGACCAATCATAATCAAGTGGGTATTGATATTCCATATGTACACCTCATTCATTTTTATTTTTACCATTATGCTACCTTAAAAATACAACTTCCATCCTTCTTCGCTATAACCCCTTTGCATTATACACCATTTCTCTTTTTTTATGGAATTATCTCCTGCCAGACCGAAGACAATGAGGTAATTTCAGCCAATTTAAAATGTAACTCCCATTGTTAGGGTGCTACGTATCTTCTCGCTTTCTTTAAACCTCGAGATGAACGTTTACTATTCACGCATAATGGGAGAAACTTACTACTAATTATGCATATAATAAAAATAATGATTTTTTTCTATACATATATAATCATTGGTGATATAATGCTTTTGTTTTATTGAAAATAAAGTGAAGCTTCCATGAAAAAACTTTTGAATGGTAAGTAAACAAATCAAGTTCTTCTAGACGGTTATTTAACTATATAAGAGGAGATAACTTTCTAATTGAACAAGATACACATAAAACAACTCATAATAAATATTACGAAGAAGAAGGGGTGTATAGATTGTCCCAATACAAAACACCATTGTTTACCGCTTTAGTAGAGCACAGTAAGCGAAATCCAATTCAATTCCATATCCCAGGTCATAAAAAAGGACAAGGAATGGATCCTATGTTTCGCGAATTTATTGGGCATAATGCATTAGCAATTGATTTAATTAATATCGCGCCGCTCGATGATTTACATCATCCAAAGGGTATGATTAAAGAAGCACAGGACTTAGCAGCGATTGCGTTCGGTGCAGATCATACTTTCTTTTCCGTTCAAGGTACAAGCGGTGCAATTATGACAATGGTGATGAGCGTTTGTGGCCCAGGAGATAAGATTCTTGTACCACGAAACGTTCATAAATCTGTAATGTCAGCCATTATTTTCTCAGGTGCAAAACCAATTTTCATTCATCCTGAAATTGATCCGAATCTCGGTATTTCACACGGGATTACGATTCAATCTGTAAAAAAAGCACTCGAGGAACATTCAGATGCAAAAGGATTACTCGTTATTAATCCAACATACTTTGGATTCGCCGCAGACCTGCAGCAAATTGTAGAATTAGCTCATTCCTACGAAATACCTGTATTAGTTGATGAGGCTCATGGTGTCCATATTCATTTCCATGACGAATTACCAATGTCAGCTATGCAAGCTGGTGCAGATATGGCAGCAACAAGTGTTCATAAGCTCGGCGGTTCTTTAACACAAAGCTCTATTCTAAATGTAAAAGAGGGCCTTGTGAGCGTAAAACATGTCCAATCCATTATTAGCATGCTTACAACAACATCGACCTCGTACATTTTGCTTGCTTCCCTTGATGTTGCAAGAAAACGACTTGCAACTGAAGGAAAGACATTAATAACAAAGACAATACAGCTAGCTGAGCATGTTCGTAACGCTATAAACAATACTGAACATCTTTATTGTCCTGGAAAAGAAATGTTAGGTACAGATGCCACGTTTAGCTATGATCCAACAAAGCTAATTATATCTGTAAAGGACTTAGGAATTACAGGCCACGAAGCAGAATTATGGTTAAGAGAGCGTTATAACATTGAAGTTGAACTCTCAGACTTATATAACATTTTATGTCTTGTTACATTAGGCGATACAGAAGATGAGACAAACATTCTTATTAAAGCCTTACAAGAACTAGCAACAACATTTAAACATAGAGCCGACAAAGGTGTTCAAGTACAAGTCGAAATTCCAGAAATCCCTGTACTTGCCCTCTCTCCTCGAGATGCCTTTTATTCAGAGACAGAGGTCATCCCGTTTAAAAATGCTGCTGGCCGCATTATAGCTGATTTTGTAATGGTTTATCCACCAGGGATTCCAATCTTTACTCCAGGTGAAATTATTACACAAGAAAACTTAGATTACATTCATAAAAATTTAGAAGCGGGTCTACCAGTACAAGGTCCAGAAGATATGACGTTAAAAACATTACGCGTCATTAAAGAATATAAGCCTATCATTTGATAGGCTTTTTTTTCACCCTTTTTTCATTTACTCATACCATACTAAAGAATGTAACGTATAGGCGGTGATACAGTTATGATTGTGATTGGGCGTTCTATTGTACATCCTTATATCACGAGTGAAAATGAACCGTTCGCTACTGAGAAACAACAAATATTAGCCATTATGACTGGAAATCAAGAAGTATATTCATTCCGAACAGCTGATGAACTCAGTTTTGATCTGAATTTGCGAATTCATATTATTACATCTGCCTTAGAACTCTTTCAAAGTGGACTTCAGTTCCGTACATTCCAACAATCCTATTGTAACCCTGAATTTTGGCAAAGGACACCACTAGGAGGATTTCAACTACTCCCAAATGTACCACCCTCCGTCGCGATACGAGATATTTTTAAAAATGGAAAAAAGTACGGAACAGAATGTGCAACAGCAATGATTATTATTTTTTACAAAGCACTTTTAGCACTATATGATGATAAAACTTTTAACTTCTTATTCGCGAATCTTCTACTATATACATGGGATTATGACCGAGATTTAAAACTGATAACAAAAACCGGTGGGGATATCGTTCCTGGCGATCTTGTTTACTTTAAAAATCCACAAGTGAATCCAACTTCAATTGAATGGCAAGGAGAGAATGCGATTTATTTAGGTAATTTCTTTTTTTATGGGCATGGTGTAGGAGTACAAACAAAAGAACAAATCATTTATTTATTAAATGAACGAAGAATTCCCAATGCCTTTGTCTCAGCATATTTAACAGATTTTATTACTCGCATAGATAGCCGCCTCATGAGCCAATATACTTCTACTAATAGTCTACAAACAACACTCAAATTCATTCCAATTCGAGATGATGCAATTGTTGTAACAGTTGGTCACACAACTACAATCTATTAAAAAAGCGCCTGCAAATGTGCAGGCGCCTTTTAATTATTGGGCTTTTGTATGCTCTTTGTGACCACATTCGCAATGAGATTCACATTTTCCGTAAAGTACTGTTGTTTTTTCATCTTCAAAGTGTGCAATTGTTCCTTCACAAACTTGACATACGATTGTTCCCATTTTCTTCATTTCCCCCTG
>NZ_JAGDQK010000030.1:0-84231 GCF_017498755.1 Bacillus sp. XF8
GAACCAGGGGAAGGAACAGAAGAACCAGGTAAACCGGGAGAAGAAACAGAAGAACCAGGTAAGCCAGGAGAAGGAACGACAGACCCAGGTGAACCAGGAGAAGGAACGACAGACCCAGGTGAACCAGGAGAAGGAACGACAGACCCAGGTGAACCAGAGGAAGGAACGACAGACCCAGGTGAACCAGGGGAAGGAACAGAAGAACCAGGTAAACCGGGAGAAGAAACAGAAGAACCAGGTAAGCCAGGAGAAGGAACAGAAGAACCAGGTGAACCAGGAGAAGGAACAGAAGAACCAGGTAAACCAGGAGAAGGAACAGAAGAACCAGGTAAGCCAGGAGAAGGAACAGAAGAACCAGGTAAACCAGGAGAAGGAACAGAAGAAGCAGGTAAACCGGGAGAAGGAACAGAAGAACCAGGTAAACCAGGAGAAGGAACAGAAGGACCAGGTAAGCCAGGAGAAGGAACAGAAGAACCAGGTAAACCAGGAGAAGGAACAGAAGAAGCAGGTAAGCCAGGAGAAACGGGAACTTCATCAGAAGGACACTTGGATAAAGATAAATCATCAAGTGAACAAACTTCTAATGGGGATCAAAAATTACCAGCGACAGGCCATTCTACGAATTGGCTTCCGCTTCTTGGTGGTATCTTAATTCTGTTAGGAATTCGTTTGAGATTTATAACTAAAAGAGGTTGATAAAAATAAGAAGTACAAGGGATGATACTATCTCTTGTGCTTTTTATTTAGTAGAAGGAATAAGGAAAAAGCTTCTATATTGACCTGAAAACGCCCTTCAAGTAAACTAAAGAGAGTTTACAAATGAAAAGGTGATAAGTGTTGTTAATTTCAATTAAAACGTTACAAGATGATCGTTTTTTACGTCCGCTGCAAAATATTAGCGGCTTATTTTTTGAGGAAAGCACGATAGGATTTGAGAAAGAAGAGGCGAATCTTATTGTTGAAATACAGATAGAAGGAAATGTGACAGCTTCAGCTCGTTTAACAGATGTTGCAACTGGCAATGTATATGAAGAAACGTTTGAAAAAGATTTATCTTTCTTTACAGTAGAAAAAGAACGTATGAAACAAGTAAAGCACGTTGTTTCTTATGTGTATCTTTCTGTTTTACAGCAGCTAACTGGAATTGAGCAAAGTTGGGGCATTTTAACGGGGGTACGACCAACAAAGCTTCTTCACAAAATGCTGCAAGATGGTATGTCAAAAGAAGAAGCGCATAAAGAACTTCGTGAAAGTTATTTAATTCACGAAGAAAAAATTGAGCTTCTGCAACGCATTGTTGACTGCCAATTAGCAGTTGTTCCAGATTTATATCGTTTGAAAGAAGAAGTAAGTATTTATATCGGTATTCCGTTTTGTCCGACAAAATGTGCGTATTGTACATTCCCGGCTTATGCGATTAATGGACGTCAAGGATCTGTTGATTCTTTCTTAGGCGGTCTGCACTATGAAGTTCGTGAAATCGGTAAGTTCTTAAAGGAAAAAGGTGTTAAGGTTACAACGATTTATTACGGAGGCGGTACACCGACAAGTATTACAGCAGAAGAGATGGATATGTTGTATGAAGAAATGTACCAATCGTTCCCGGATGTGAAAGAAGTACGTGAAGTAACAGTTGAGGCAGGTCGTCCGGATACGATTACACCAGAAAAATTAGAAGTACTAAATAAATGGAACATTGACCGTATTAGTATTAATCCACAGTCGTACCATCAAGAAACGTTAAAAGCAATCGGACGCCATCATACGGTGGAAGAAACGATTGAGAAGTATCATTTAGCACGTAAAATGGGAATGAACAATATTAATATGGATTTAATTATTGGTCTTCCAGGTGAAGGGTTAGATATCTTTAAACATACGCTAGATGAAACAGAAAAGTTAATGCCAGAATCATTAACAGTCCACACATTATCATTTAAACGTGCTTCTGAAATGACGCAAAACAAGCGTAAATATAAAGTAGCAGGTCGTGAAGAAATTACAGCGATGATGCATGAGGCAGAAGAATGGACGAAGAATCATAACTACGTACCATATTATTTATACCGCCAAAAGAACATTTTAGGTAACTTGGAAAATGTTGGTTACGCAATGCCGTCGCAAGAAAGCATTTATAATATCGTGATTATGGAAGAAGTACAATCCATTATCGGTCTTGGTTGCGGTGCATCAAGTAAATTTGTTCATCCAGAGACGGGGGCAATTACACATTTCGCGAATCCGAAAGATCCGAAATCATATAATGATGGTTATATCAAATATACAGAAGATAAGCTTGAAATTTTAAAAGAGCTATTTTCATAAAGTGAAACTTTAATCCGTGGGGGGCTCATCCCCCACGGATTATTAGTTGAACCAATCGGGCTTTTACGGGCAGTTTATCTCACACCTAACTTCTTGGCTTCAGCTAAAATTTAAGGTGGGAGTATTACTGCCCGTTAAAGCGGGATAAGAGACTGGCCTAAAGGTTCGCATATTGCGGGTCTTTAGGTTTCAGTTTCTTTTTTTATAAATAAAAACCACTGTTTAGGTGGAAGAGAGAATCCGTCCGTGCATAGAAGCGGTCAGTGCCTTATTTAGCCCCATGCCAAGTGAGAACAAAGGGAGAAAACGAGTGGAGATTTCCTTTTGTTTTCATAGCATATACTTATATGCCGGAAAATCAAAATGAATATAGATTTGTAAAACAGTGTCGAGAATGATCAGAAAAAGAAGGTAAAAATGTAGAGGAAATGTCAACTTATACACGAAATGATAGATTTATGAAAGTGAAAAGGGGGCATATTTTGACATGTATATGACGATTGGGAGGATTTTTGATTTAACGGTTGGCAAGTATTCGAATAAAGAAGCGTTAGTAGAGCCAGAAAAGAATATTCGCTGGACGTATAAAGAATGGGATGAACAGATTAATAAAACGGCGCACGCTCTGCTTGCAGAAGGTGTGAAAAAAGGAGATACTGTATCTGTTTATCTATATAACTGTCGTGAATTTGTAAACGTTTACCTTGCTTGTGCTAAAATCGGTGCGATTTTCAATCCGATTAATTTCCGTTTAAAAGCGAAAGAAGTAACTTACATCCTTAAGGACGCATCCTCCAAAGTCGTTGTATTTGAAAAAGCTGTTGAACAGACGGTTGCTGCCATTGAACGAGATTTCCCAAACAGTTCTTTTTGGTACATAGAAGATGATGCGCCTTCATACGCTGCTTCTTATCATGAAAAAGTAAATGCAGCTTCATCTGAAGCGGTTGATATTGTTATTGAGGAAACTGATTATTGTTCCATGCTCTATACAAGTGGTACAACGGGTCATCCAAAAGGGGTGTTACACCGTCATCGCGATATGGCCGAACATAGCATGATTTGTACGTATTTCTTAAAATATAACCGTGACAGTATTGGACTTGCAGTCGCACCGTTATATCATTGCGGTGAATTAAATGCTGGTGTTATACCACGAATTCAAGTGGGCGGGAAAAATATCATTTTACACCAATTTGATACAAAGACGGTTTTACATACAATTCAAAAGGAAAAAATTACAACATTCTTTGCGGCACCAACGATGTGGAATATGATGTTACAAGAGGATTTATCACAATATGAACTGCGCTCGATGAAAATTGGGATATACGGCGGAGCTGCGATGGCGCCAGCGCTTGTAAAAGAATGTAAAGAGCGTCTGCATATTGATCTTGTTCAAATTTATGGAATGACAGAGATGGGGCCGGTTATTGCATTCTTAGTAGAAGAAGATCAAATTACGAAAGCTGGTTCAGCAGGAACTCCTTGTTTTAGTCACGAAATTCGAATTGTAAAGCCGAACGAAGAGGGACCGACAGAACCGGATGATGTGTTACCACCGTATGAAGTGGGAGAAATTATTTCACGTGGACCAACCATGATGGCAGGATATCATAATCGTGAAGAAGCGAACGCAAAATCTATGTATAAAGGGTGGTACCATTCGGGTGATCTAGGTTATTTTGATAAAGATGGTTATCTGTATGTCGCAGATCGTGTTGACGATATGGTTATTAGTGGCGGAGTGAACATTTATCCGCGTGAAATTGAAGATTTCCTGCATAGTCATCCTGGCATATTAGATGTGGCTGTACTTGGTGAACCAGATGAGCTCTGGGGTGAGCGTGTTGTTGCGGTAGTGGTGAAAAAAGATGAACAGATTACGGCAGCGGATTTAGAAAGGTATTGCAAAGAAAGTGATGAATTAGCTGATTATAAACGTCCACGTCATTACATATTTGCAGATGAACTTCCTCGTAATGCGAGTGGGAAGTTACAGAAATTTGTGCTTAGAGAATCGTTAAAGGGTGCTAAAAAATAATAAAAATGCCTTTCCAATTTGGAAAGGCATTTTTTTATTTGCGCGAGAAACCTTCTTCATCAAGGTATTCTGCAGCTTCTGGATAAGAGTTAAATGTTCCGTCTAAGTTACTACCAGCGTACACATTCCACATATCGTCTTCTTGGATAAGAGTAAGGATATGCCCATCTTCATTGCGCCATTCTTCTTCTTTAGCAGGTGCAGCCTGTGCTACTACCTCTTCTGGCTCTTGAGATAGAAGTTCAATTGATTTTTGAATTAATGAGCGTAGTTCGTCTGCTGAAAATTCACGGATGTTAACCATGCCTTTATCGTCTGTTTTATAACCGCTAATACCGTTAGCGTATACAAAGCCATTACCATTTGGATGTAAATGATAAACAACGTTCTTTTTGTCTAAGCGACTTTCTTCAAAGTGAAAGTTCACACGTTTTAATGATACGTTCTTTCTTTCCAACCCTGGGAAAGATTCGATAATCGATAATTTTTCTTCAAAAGTTAGCATAATGCCTCCAAATATATAGTAAAAGATTTAATCTGTTCATTATAGCACAGTCGCTTCTCTTTCCAAAGTTAGAAAAAAGAGAGAGAAAGAGGTATGAAGGCGTTTACTTCACGATACTGTAAATAGTTTCTTGTAAAAACGTCTGCCGAAATAATCTTTTACAGGGTACAATGGTACGTGGACATTACCCCGCATTAACTGGCAGTAACACTCCCACCTCAGAAGTCGGTGAGAGCAAGGAAGTGAGGGAGGAGATGAACTGCCGGTAAATGCCTGATTGGTTCAACTATTAATCAGTGGGGGATGAAGAAAACCCCCACTGATTAAAGTTTCACTTTATATCGAGGTGATTTTTTATGATTCAAAAAATAGCAAAGGAATGCCTAGCAGGTTTTACAGTCGCAATTGTTGCACTGCCGCTTGCAATTGCATTTGGGATTGCTGCAACGGGGACATCTGAAGGGGCATTAGTTGGATTGTACGGTGCCATTTTTGCAGGATTATTTGCAGCATTGTTTGGCGGTACAGCAGGGCAAGTAACAGGTCCTACAGGTCCCATTACTGTCATTGCGACAGGGGTTATTGCAAGTTATGGACTTGAGGCGAGTTTTCTTGCATTTATGATGGCAGGGTTATTTCAAATTTTATTTGGTGTATGTAAGCTCGGTTCGTACATTCGTTATATTCCATATTCTGTAGTTTCAGGATTTATGAACGGAATTGCACTTATCATTATTTTGGGCGAGATGAAGCATGTGAAAAATAGCTTTTTACTTGTTTTGTTAACAATTCTCGTTATGCTTGTTGCAGGGAAGTGGATTAAAGCAATTCCGGCGAGCTTAATTGCACTAGTTGGGGTTACGCTGGCATTGCCGTTATTTTCTCATGTATTACAAGGGCTTACGATTCAATTACCTTTTCTGGGAACGATTCCTCTGAACAACATGATTGAAAAAATCGGAGCAATTCCAGAAGCGATGCCTTCTCTTCATGTACCATCTTTTAGTGGATCGACAGTACTAGAACTTATTTTGCCGGCGCTTAGTATCGCATTACTAGGATCAATTGACTCGTTATTAACATCTGTTGTAATGGATAATGTAACAGGTACAAGGCATAAAAGTAATAAAGAATTGATTGGCCAAGGGATAGGGAATATTATGAGTGGCTTGTTTGGCGGATTAGCAGGAGCGGGTGCAACTGTAAGGTCTATTGTGAATATAAGAAGCGGTGGAAAAACAGCATTGTCAGCTTGTATGCATAGCATCATTTTATTTATTTTCATTATGGGGCTTGGTGCAGTTGTACAATATATTCCCCTTGCGGTATTATCGGGTATTTTAATTTTAACAGGTATTGGAATGTTCGATTGGGATAGTATGAAAAAGATGCATGTCACGCCAAAAGGTGATGTTGTTGTTATGCTTTTAACGATGGTGATTACAGTGAAATTTGATTTAATGATTGCGGTTGCGTTCGGTATAATACTTTCTTTCATTCTATATATGATGCAATGCAAGAAACGGAAAGCTTCTATTGTAAAAGGAGAAGGGGAAATGTATATGATTCAGGGACCACTTTCCTTCTTATCTGTCGATCGTATTTTTTCTTCTTTACAAGAAGTGAAATCTCATTTGACATTACGTTTGAATGACGTGCACTATATGGATACTTCAGGAGCGATGGCATTATTAAACTTTGTGGATCATATGGAGAAAATGGGGACGAGTGTAATGCTTGAACATGTACAACCGCATATTGAAAAAACACTGCTCAGTTTGGCAAATGAGGAGCAAAGAGAAAAGTTAAACATGGTAAAAGAAAAATAGATTTGTAAAGCGTCATTCTGAAAAGAAAGGCGCTTTTTTGTATGCAGTGTGTAGTAAATGAAATGTATTTTTTTAGCAACATATCCACATTTTGAAACGCGATGTGCTATCATAAAAGAGGGGATGTAAAACAAAATACTTATAGTGATAAAAGGGATATTTTTAAGTTGGAGGGAAATTTGATGTACAAACAGTTACCACACGGTGTGAAGATTGGAATTACACGTTCAATTGTTGCTTCTTTTACAGAATATATGAAGTCAATCGAGTGGAATGAAGAAAAATTTGATATGCAACAATTTGTTGAACAGTGGAAGCAGTACTTGTATACAAAATCAAGGTGGCTCGATCAAATCGATGACGAAGTAAAAAATCACCCAGATTTTCATCAAGAGCTAGCAATGAAAGTAAATAAAAAAATGAATCGAATATTAAATGAAGATCCAACAAAAGAACAGTTATGTGAGCTTGAAAATTTAGGGTTTAAAAATTTGGGATCACTTTGTAAGGAACAAGCGCAATACTATATTGAGCATTTGCAAATGAGTTAAGTCATTTTACATACAAAAAAAACAAGTCGTATAAAGAATACGACTTGTTTTTTTTGTATGATGTGTCACCAAAGAAAGTATGCTAGGGAAGGATTAGCTTTCTTTTGATTGTGGTACAAACGCTTTCCAAGTAGATAAATCTATATCTTTTTTTACTAATAAATTCGCAGGAAATGTAAATGTCCAAGGTTTTGTTGAATTCGCTTTTAGTGTGAAATTTGCTAATGTAAAAATTCCTTTAGCAATGACATCTCCAGAAGCATCAGAAATATGCAGTGGAAGTTTTTCTAGTTTTACATTTTGATTATATCCATTCCGAATGAACATTGTTGCATGTAACTCACCACTTTCTTCGAGCTCCGTTTGTAATCCTAAGAAATTAATCTCATTCTCAGCAGGTGGTGTAAGATCTGCAACTATTTTCTGCAATCTTTCTTTTGCATTATCTGTTAATTGCGCTTCCCATGTAGGGTCAAAATCTAACTTGTGTTCAGGTTTCAATTCGAATACGAGTTGCCAATCTTCTTTGGATAAACATGCCTCAGTCATTGTATCTGTTTCGAATATAAATACCCATGGCATATTTGTATTTGCAGGAATAACACCTAAATCTGATAGATGAAATGCTTTACGTGCACACAGTTGTTCATCTTTATTCAGCAATTGTAATGTTATTGTTTCGAGTTTAATAGATTGTGAAACGGTATTACGAATAAAAGTAGTCACATAATAAGCATCATTTTGTTTTTCGGCCTCAATTCCAGCTAATGAGATTTGGTTCTCTTGCAAATCTCCTAAATCTTTATTCAAGAATTGGTAAATATATTTTTGTTCTTGTGCAATTTCACTCCAAGATGGATGGAAGTATAGTGTAGGTTTTACACTTATATTTTTAATCGAGCTTTCTTCATTCCCTAATAGTTGGGAGCTAGAGATGACGGAATCTTTTCCTTTTTTTTTGGCTTTTCTTAAAAATGATAACATGAAATGCACCTCACTATATGTTTTGTGGAATATTTAAATATTGCGCAAGATATAAAGAAATTTCCTTTTCAAAATGACTGAATGTTTGAGAGAAGATTTCAAGACCTTCTTTTTGATAAAGGTGTGTAGGATCTTCTTGCTGATATTGTCTTAATCCGATACCTTCTTTTAAATGCTGCATTGTATCTAAATGATTTACCCAAACTTGATCGAGAAAATGTAATCCCATTTGACGTAATGCTTGTTGTGACTCTATATGATTTTCTAATTCTTGTACACGCTCAATATACTTAGAAAGAGGATCCTGTATTCGTGCATGTAAATCTTCGATAGACTGAATGTCGTTAGCTGATAAGTGTGGGAATGTTTCAACAGGTACCACTTCTTTTATAGATTCTGTTAAACTAACAAAATCCCACTCTTCTGGAAGCATTCCTTCTAAGAGATATTGTTTAGCGATTGAATCTATTGTATGTTCAATCATTGGAACTACAATCTCTATCATATTTGTCTCTTCATTTAAAAAATGATTACGAAGTTTATAGATTACATTTCGTTGATCATTAATAACATCGTCTAATTTTAAATTATATTCACGAATTGAAAAGTGACTGCCCTCACAAACGAGTTGCGTACGATTCACAAAATCATGTACTTTCGGAGTAAGGATGAGTCCATTAGCATCCGTTTTTAATGATTTCTTTAATTTCTCTACTTCTTCTTGAGCAAAGCGCTGGAACATATCATCTTCTAATGAAAGGAAGAATTGTGAACTACCAGGGTCACCTTGTCTGCCAGCTCTACCTTTTAATTGGTTATCAACGCGGCGAGATTCATGACGTTCTGTTCCGATAACATGTAAGCCGCCGAGTTCCAGTACACCGTCCCCTAATAAAATATCAGTACCGCGCCCAGCCATATTTGTCGCAATTGTAATTTGCCCTTTTTGTCCAGCTGTTGCAATTAAATCAGCTTCTTGTTCTGCACTTTTTGCATTTAGTAACTGATAAGATAAGTTAGCCTTATCTAAGTAACGAGCTGCCATCTCAGACTGCAAGATGGACATGGTTCCAATTAAAATAGGTTGTCCTGTTGCATGTCGTTTGATAACCTCTTCACGCACTGCTTTATATTTATCATCAGCAGTCATATAGACTAGGTCTTTTAAATCTTCACGAATAACAGGACGGTTCGTTGGAATTGGTATAACGTCCATTCTATATACACGATTAAACTCTTTTTCCTCTGTTTTTGCTGTACCTGTCATTCCTGATAAAGTTGGATACATACGGAAGAAGTTTTGAATCGTAATGGATGCTTGAGTTTGATTTTCTGCTGTGATTTCCAAGCCCTCTTTCGCTTCAATCGCTTGATGTAAACCGTCACTTAAAGAACGTCCATCCATTATGCGCCCTGTAAAAATATCAACAAGCATAATTTTGTTATCACGTACGATATAGTCAACATCTCGTTGGAATGTCACATGTGCACGCAAAGCTTGAATCATATAGTGATACAAAGTTTGGTGTTCAATGTCATATAGGTTATCAATATCAAATAAATCTTCAATTTTTGTAATTCCTTCATCTGTAAAGCTAGATGATTTCGTTTCTGCATCATATGTATAGTGAACGGCATCTTGAAATGTCTTAATTACTTTTGCACATAAATAATGTAATTCAGAACTGCTGGATTTTTTGCCAGCAATAATGAGTGGAGTTTTAGCTTCATCAATTAAGACGCTATCGATTTCATCAATTATTGCAAAATGATAAGGACGCTGTACTTGTGAGGGTGATGAAGATTCCATATTATCCCTGAGATAATCAAAGCCAAATTCTGTTCCGATGCCGTATGTAATATCAGCCTCATATGCACGTTTCTTCTCAATTGAATCAATTTCTGGAATATTTAATCCGACCTGCAGGCCGAGAAGCTCGTGGACTTGACCGATTAATTCTTTATCACGTTTTGCTAAATAGTCATTCACTGTAATAACATGCACGCCCTTTCCTTCTAAGGCGCGTACATAAGTTGGTAGAGAAGAAACGAGTGTTTTTCCTTCTCCTGTTGGCATTTCTGCAATATTTCCCTCTAATAATACGAGTCCGCCAATTAACTGTACATCATAGTGACGTAATCCAAGCACACGCTTCGCTGCTTCGCGAACAATGGCAAATGCTTCTACTTTTATATCATCAATTGTTTTCCCGTTTTGAAGCATTTCTTTGAAACTAGCAGTTTTTTGGCGCAATGCCTCGTCAGATAGTGCTTCTATTTGTGGTTCAAGTGCATTAATTTCAGCAACAAATAATTCATATTTTTTTAGCTTACGTTTTTGTGAATCCCCTAATATTTTTTTGAACGAATTCAGCATGCTATTACACCCCTCTTACTGACAATAGCTTCATTATAGCACATGTTCATAAGGAACAAGTAGAAGTAGTAAATAGAAGGAAAATATGGATAAATAATATCGTTAAGTATAAATATTGAATTTTTTATTGCTTCTTTATTTTTGATTTATAACAAAGAAAGAGAGTATTCAATATATAATAAATTTGTTATGATAATTTAATGAGATAATATGTGTATAGGTTCAGTAGTATATAAGTACACATTGAAAAAACGGTATAAAACAGTTCTTTTTAGGTGGGGGCGGGCTGCCCGTAAAAGCCCGATTGGTGCGGGCTAATAATCAGTGGGGGATGAAGAAAACCCCCCACTGATTAAAGTTTCACTTTATATGGTAGAAAATCAAGATGGATATATAGTTTTTGTGAATATATAAGAAGTAGGAATAAAATATATTTCAGATTTAGATATGGTTTTACATGAATTTAGAATAAATGTATAGAAAGAAAAGAGAAGAAATATGAATAAAAAGTTTGTAAAAGGGGCAGCCATTTTAACGATTACAACCTTTCTATCGAAACTGTTAGGAAGCTTCTTTCAAATTCCGTTGCAAAATATCGCAGGAGATGAGGTGCTTGGTATTTTCAGGCTTGTTTTTCCTGTGTATATGATTGCTCTAACTTTATCAGTAGCAGGAGTGCCTCTTGCAATATCAAAGTTAATCGCAGAGCGTAATGAAAAACATGATCGAGAAGGAATCGCAAAATTATTCACATCTGCTTCTATTGTAGGGATTACATTTGGAGCAGTGGGTTTTGTGAGTATTCTGTTATGTTCAAGTGAAATCGCAGAAATACTTGGTGGACAAGAGACAAGGTTACCACTAATCGTTACATCATTTGCGCTTTTAATTGCCCCGTATATGGCAGTATATCGAGGGTATTTTCAAGGGTTTGGTGATATGGTTCCAACTGGTGTTTCACAAGTAATTGAACAATTTGTTCGCGTATTCTTTATGCTGACAATTGCCTATCTATTTGTGACTTGGAATAAAAGTAGCAGTGTTATAACTGGCGGAGCGATGGTGGGTTCTTTTCTAGGAGTTATTAGTTCGCTCATTTATTTAAGAATGACGTATGTAAAAAGTTCGTATTATAAGGGAATAATATATTCATTTCAAGATTTAAAAAGAGATGGTAAGAAGATACTAAGTGTATCGATTCCAATTGCTATTGGAGCATTATCAATGCCACTGTTAAATTTAATTGATTCTGTAACGATTCCTAATGTATTGCACGGAACTGCAAGCATGATTCAAACGCAGTATGGAATTTATAGTCGGGGGTTTGCATTTACACAATTGATTGTTGTATTTTCTAGTGCGATTGTATTTCCACTAATTCCGTTATTAACATCTGCTTTAGCAAAGAAAGATATGAAATTAGCGAAAGTGACGGTGCAGCAAACAAATCAACTTGCGCATGTTATAACAATGCCAATGACGATATGGCTGATGGCATTAACAGTACCGCTGAATATTGGTTTGTTTACAGATGCAAAAGGAAGCGGCATGTTAGCTATTATGATTGGAAGTTCGTATTTCACCTCTTATATGGTATTATCGATAGGCGTTTTACAGGGAATCAATCGTTCTATGCAGGCCGCATGGATTGTCATTGGGGCAAGTATTGTGAAAGGGCTGTTAAACCTTGTACTTGTTGGAAAGTTTGGAATAGACGGGGCGGCATATAGCACGCTTATCATATATATAATGATTTGCACTATAAATTACGCCTATATTAGAAGGTATCTTGCTTACTCGATAAAAATTGGGGGATTTTTATCCGTAATTATTATATCTTGTATATTTGGAATAGGATTGTATGAATTAACTACTATAATAAATGTAACAACTTCACGTTTTATCGCATTGCTGTATAGTTTCATTGCATTAAGTGTTGTATCACTTTTATATATGATTTGTGCGCTGAAATTAAACTGGATATCAAGAGAGCGAATCCCATTTTTGCGTAAATAAAGTGAAACATTTACTAGGGAAGATATGAATATTCATCTGGCCTTTATATGAAATATGTAATGTAAATAGTAAGTTAAGTTGCATTGGTAAATTTGCACGGATTTATTATATATAGATAAGTTTGAAGCTATCGAATCTTTTGTCATGAGAGATTGATGGCAATTTGTTCAGTTGATTGCGAAATGTTGGAGGAGATTAAGCGTGCGGTTAGTTTTATCAGGATATTATGGTTTTTATAATGTTGGGGACGAAGCAATTTTGCAATCAATTATTAAAGCATTGCATGAAGAGGAGCCTAACCTTGAACTTGTTGTATTTTCAAATGACCCTGACTATACAAAAAAAATGTACGGTGTTGAAGCGGTAAATCGTTGGGATATAAGAGCGGTGTATGGAGCGATAAAGAGAAGCGATGGACTTATTAGTGGTGGCGGTAGTCTACTGCAGGATCAAACGAGTGTAAAGAGTATTTTATACTATACAGGTATTATGGGGCTTGCTCGGCTGTTACATAAGCCGTATTATATTTATTCACAAGGAATAGGTCCGATTACTAAAAGACATAATCGTTTGTTAGTAAAGTGGCATTTATCGAAAGCAGAATATATCTCAGTACGTGATGAAGATTCTTTTTTATATTTAAAAGAACTTGGGATAAAAAGAGAGATTGAACTTGTTCCGGATCCAGTATTAGCCTGGAGGTCAGGATACAAATCGGATTGGTTACAAAAGCATTCACTACATGGGAAAATAATCGCTATTAGTGTACGGTATTGGAATGCGAAAGAAGACTACATGAAAAAGTTAGCGATAGCATTAAAAAAACTGAAACAGGAAGGGTATCATATTCTTTTTGTACCAATGCATGGACCTTTTGATCAAAATGCATCACGAGATGTGATTGATTTAATGGGAGAGGAGACTTATATGCTTCCCTATAAGATGGATATTAATGAGAAAATATCTATTTTATCAGAGTGCTCGCTTTTGATTGGTATGCGCCTTCATGCTCTTATTTTCTCGGCTGTGGCTGCAACACCGATGATTGGAATTTCGTATGATCCGAAAGTTGATTCATTTTTACGGCAAGTTAATCAGCCTATAATTGGAAGTGTAGATGGGGATTGGGATGCAGAAGATTTGTATAAAATGGCGAAAAAACAGTTGAATCAACATGAAGCTATGCAACATCATTTGCAAAAGAGAGTAGACGACTTACAAGTGCAAAGTGTAAAATCAGCAAAAAGATTGATCCGTCATTTAAATAAAGAGGGTGAAACAAAAGGTCGATGAATTGAGACCTTTTGAAATCACCCTCTTATTTTTATCCCGCTATTTGCGGGCTGATTAAAGTTTCACTTTATCATTATTTTACCTAGGAGAAACTTTTGGTTTTATGCCGAAATTTCTTTTTTATATATTGTGTAGTAAGGTAAATGCCATAACTTTGTATGATGATAAAAGTAGGCATAATAAAATATCGATAGCGTGTTTGAATTTCAATTAGTAAGTGTACAGCTGCATAACCTAGAAGTAATAATAAGAAAAATGACAATTGTTTATTGTTTGTTTCTTTTATCACTCTCATGAAGGAGAGACAAGCAAATAGACAAATGCTAATATATGAAAGTTTTTCAGTCGTCCATAAGAGATTTTTTAAATTCGGATATTCATAACCTTCTAGTGCCCAGTAAACAGATGCGTCATAATCTCCCCACATGGATTTGAATTTATCATGAAGTAATACTACGAATTGCTTTTTATCTTTCGTACGTTCTTGAATGAGATTTTTTTCGATTGCAAACCGTTCCTCACCAACATCGTACTGATTGACAAGTTGATAGTCAGTAAAAGAGAATGCACCTGCCGTTTCATGATTAAATCCTAATACAAATTTCCAATAAGGGTCCCTATTAGAAAGAGGGTATTGCGTAATACCGGCGGCTATAAATGAATAGCTCACAATATAATGAACGATATAATAAATACCAATTATTCCAACTAATTTTTTTAATACCATCTTTTTGCTTATTTTTTGCTCTCCTATTATATGAACTAGGAAGAGAAAACATGCTAGAGCAAGTAGAATGACAAGGCCAATTGGTCTCATAATATCTCCAAAAGCAATCAATACGCTGGCAAAAATCCATGCATATGGATGAGTAATTCCTTTTTTGATAAGAAGATAGAATCCGGCATAGAACAAGAAGGTTGCTAGGTGTTGATTTGTTAACACGGAACACATGATAATATTCGGTATATACATGGCAAAAGTAAGTGCAGCAATTCTACCACTAAATTCGTTAAAGAGTTGTGCAGCAATCCGATATATGAACAATGTAATACCAGTGCAATATAGTATATTTAGTAGTTTAATTGCTAAGGTCCCTGTTCCGAATAGTTTTACTACAGCAGCTTGATACATCGTAAATCCTAATTGGTAGACCCAAGTTGTAAAGTAAGGTTTAGTCGCAAAAGTGAAATCATGATTTGCAGCACTGATTGCCCCTTGATACATCCGTTCAAAGTCTTGGATTACATTTGTGTCGATTGTAAGTACCCATGATAGTCTGAGGCCGAATGCTAGTAAACAAATAAATAGGATAAATTTCCTTTTATTCATATATCGATTAACTATTAAGGCAACGAATAGAATAAGTATGACTCCAATAATAAGCATGAATAACAGAAAGGGTATATGATTATATGTAGGGTTATTTAGTAAAGATTGAAGAGAGTAAATGAATGTTAGAATAAAAAATAAGAATGCTAGTATCTGTAAAGACCTAGATGTGAACTTGTATAACTTAGGCATGATATATCCTCCAAACTATATTTATAGCTATGAAAAAATTAGATTAAGTAAAACTGTAATCCATGAAAGGGCTACTTATGACCAATAACATTATATATCATTATGAATGAGTATAAAGGATTTTATTTGTTGAAATATGGATCCACCTCATGATTCAAGATGGGGATAATTGCCTGTAAGAGCCTAATGGTGAGGGGAATTTTACTTTATAACTATATGTTTAGTTTGAAATCACAAGAGGAAATTTTCCTACTCTCTGCTAATTTTTATTTATTGTGTCAATCTATGTAGTATATAATCGATTTGGGAACAGTAATTTATTAGATTAAGAGGAGGATAAACGTGAAAAAATTTTCAAAAGGCTTAGCGGCAGTTGCATTAACTGGTTCATTACTTTTAACTCCTGTAGCGAGTTATGCGGCAAGTGATGATATTACAGGGCATTTATTTGAGCCACAGTTACGCTTTCTAATTGACAGAGGGATTATGTCAGGATACGGAGGAAATGTATATTTACCTGATAAAAATGTAACAAGGGCGGAGTTTGCTACATTAATAGCAAAAGCATTACAGTTACCTAAAGCAGATTCAAACTTTACAGATGTTCCGCAATCTTATGGTTTATATGATGGTGTGAGTAGAGCAGCTCATGCAAAAATTCTAGTTGGACGCGGAAATAATATATTTGCGCCGGATGATGAAATTACGCGTGAAGAGATGGCAGTAATGGTGCGAAATGCATTAGTATATAAAAATATTAATGTCCCTTTATCTCCGTTAACTTTTACTGATGCAAAGCAAATTCAATATCCGGAACATGTTCAGTTTGTCGTAGCAGCTGGAATTATTAAAGGATACCCAGAAGATCATACATTTAGACCAAAGTTATCTGCTACAAGGGGTACTGCTGCAGCATTTTTAAGTGGAATGCTTCAAAAGATTGATAAAGAACATGTGGAAACAAAAAAATATGTGGTGACGAATGTAAAAGAAGATGGAACAGAAGTAGAGGTAGGGAATTATAGTACGTATAAAGAAGCTGTTACAGCTGCGCAAAACGAGGGAATGAACGGAGTTAAGTATAACGGTGAATTTGTATGGATTCAAGGCGGATTTGCAAGTGCAAAGAAATTAGAAACAACGAATACAATGAATATATATAATGATAACTTACAAAGTATTATTACATACGTTCAATATGGAACGGAATTCAAAGTGTTGCAGGTTGAAGAGGACCGAGTGAAAGTTCAAATTTCTGACTTGGTTGGCTATGTTAAGAAAAATGAAGTAACTTTAATTCCTAAAAATGAAATGAAAAAATCGTTTTATTATGTAAAAGGGGACGGCTATTTATATCATAAATATTATACTTATAATACTAGTTCACCAGGTTATACAGAATTTCGATATGGCGCGGCACCGTCATTTATGAAACAAGGACAACAAATATATAGTGTAGATGGAAAAACATTCGGAAATGAAACTTTCTATCAATATTTTAACTATGTATCTTTACGAACAAAAACAAAATATACAGCAGAAGAGTTAGATCGTTATATTAAATGGATTAAACCAGACTCTCCACTTATTGGATTAGGGAAGAAGTTTAAAGAAGTAGAAAGTAAATATAATGTAAATGCACTCTTCTTATATTCATTAGCAGTTCATGAGAGTTTATATGGAACGAGTGATCTTGCAAAAGATAAGAATAATTTATTTGGATTAAGAGCAACAGATGACAGTCCGTATGGTAACGGTGAACAGTTCAATTCGAAAGAAGACTGTATTGAACATGCGGCAAAAGTGTATATGAATGAAGGATATTTAAATCCGGAACATTGGCGTTATACAGCGACGTATACAGGTAATAAAGCAGGCGGTCTTAATATGAAGTATGCATCGGATGCCAATTGGGGGAAAAAAGTAGCTGGTCATATGTTCCGTTTTGATATGTATTTAGGTAAGAAAGAGTATAATAGATATAAACTTGCACGTGTGACAAATAATGTAGATGTAAAAAATAATCCAAGTGTGTCAGATGAACGCCTGTATCGTTTAAGTACGGACACGGTTGTAACTGTTACAGGAGAAGAAACAATCAATGGTCAGCTCTGGATTAAGGTCGTTTCGGATGATCCTAAGGTACAAGAAGGGTACATTATAAAAGAAAATGTAGAGTATGTAAAACACTAATGAAATGTGGACAGGCTTAGCGTATTGCGTACGAATAAAGCCTACTATATTCAGAAAGTAATATCGAAATGAAAAAGACGAACCATCCTTGCGTGTGTAACGAAAGGGTGGTTCGTTTTTTTGTAAAAGTAATGTGATGATAGAGTAGAGGCAATCTTTAGGTAATTTTATAGTTGAATTTTTAGATGAAGTTCTAAATGAGTGAATGAGTATGTAAATACAAATTGAAAAAACGACATAAAACCATTCTTTTTAGTTAGGAGAGAATATTTGACCGTGCATAGAAACAGTTAGACCATCTTTCTGCCCAGGCATGTCAAGTGAAACTTAGGGCTTACTGTTTAGAAACAGCGGGATAAAAATATTTTTATATTTTATATATTGTAGTAAACGAAAGTGAGAAGAAAGAGATAACTGTCTGCGGAAACTCGATTTATTTGGCTAATGAACCATCCGTTGAAGGTGAAGAAACCGATCTACTAATAGAAGTTTCATTTTATTTTTGATGAGATAATTTGAACTTGAAAAAAATGCTTTTTGTTAAAATTCGACAAAAAAACATTTTTTTCTCAATAAAGAAACAAATAAATAAATTCAGAAAAAAACGTTAATTAATAGGATATTTTTATAAAATGTCTTTATTTTGGGATATTTTTCAAAATATAGGAATAATATAACAGAAAAAAACGACAAATATTTAGTTTGGTATGTCGAATGATGCGATAAAAAGCTCTTTAAAAGAAAATTACGATGGCGTATTATGTATATGATTTAAGATTTAGCAATTTTGTAAAACATTGTTATATTTACCTTATTTTATTCATTCAAGTGATTTATAAGATATTTGATTTTAAATTATCTACAAATTTAATTGCTAAATTAAAAGGTAACTAGTTTTTGAATACATACTTCTGAAGCTAGTAATATATTTTCTGAGGAGGAAATAGAGAAGATGGCAAAAAATAAATCTTTCAATAAGTTAATGGCTGGTACAATGACAGCTGCAATGGTAGCTGGTGTAGTAGCGCCAGTGGCAACTTCTGCTGAAGAAAATGCATTTAAGGATGTTCCAAGTGAACATTGGTCTGCTAAAGCGATCAATGATATGACAGCAAAAGGTATCATTGTAGGTAACGGTGATGGTACATTTGGTTTCGGAAAAGATGTAACTCGTGCGCAAATAGCTACTTTTATTGTGAAAGCACAAGGACTTCAACATGAAAAAGCTACACCATCATTCTCTGATGTTCCTGCATCTAATATATATGCGAACTTCATTGGAATCGCTGAGAAGCATAACATTATGTCTGGCCTAGGAGACGGTAAATTTGGTCCAGACCAAAAATTAACTCGTGCTCAAATGGCACAACTTATTGTAAATGCATACGGCTTTACAGCTGATGAAAATAATAAAAAGACTTTCGATGATATTGATAATTTACCTTGGGAAACTGCGAAATCTTCTATTGAAACGCTTGCTAGCTTAGGTATCGTAGCTGGTCAAGGCGAAGGTAAATTTGATCCAAATGGTGTTGTAACTCGTGAGCAAGCTGCTCAATTCATTTTCAATGCAATGAACTACGAGCCAGGATCAACTGGCGAAGCGAAAGTTCAATCTGTAGAGGCAATTAATGCATCAGAAATTAAAGTATCATTCAATCATCCAGTAGATCGGAAAACAGCTACTGATTTAACAAAATATACTTTTAAACACAATGAAAACGATGTAGCACTTGAAGATTTCGAAGGTAATGGTGTTTTAACAAAAGATGGAAAAAGTGTAATCTTCAGATTGAAAGAGGATAAAGCATTTTCTAATGGCGACAAATATGCAGTGCATGTAAGCACAGGCGTATTAGGTGCAGACTTAAAACCTATTCCAAAGTATCTTGATACAGTAAAAACATTCTCTGACTCTGTAAAACCAGAATTATTAGGAGCAAGAGTTGTCGATGGTGACAAAGTACAATTAACATTCAACAAACCAGTGAAAAATAATTCAAAAGTTAAAATTGACGGTTTACTAGTTGAACCAAAAGATCTTGTAGCAAGTAAAACGCCAGGCGTTTATACGTTAACAACTAACAAGCTTACAAACCCTGAAGGAATCTTCGACAGAGGTGAGCATGCAGTAGTTGCATATGATGTGGAAGACACATTACCAGCAAATCCGAATAGAGCTTCTATCTTAGAAACGAAATATGTTGTGTCTGCTGATACAACTGAACCAGAAGTGAAAGCAGTAAAACAAATTAACAGTCATACATTCAAAGTGACGTTCTCTGAAACATTAGGACAAGATCCTGAAATCACTGTTAAAAAAGGAAACTACACATTCCCGAATGCTGGTGAAAGAGATGTAACAGGTGCACCAGGACATGTACAATTTACTATCGATCCAACTGATTCAAAATCATACATTGTTTCCATTGCTGAAGATGAAAATGGTGCACGTAACCCATTATATGCAGCAGGTGAAAAGAGTGTAGCATTAAGTGTAAACTTGAAAAACTTTAAAGATAAAGTACACTTACTTGGTAAGCCTGTAGATAAGGGCGTTACATTATCTCAAGATACTGCTACACCAAAAGTTGTATCTGATAACTTAAATACAATTGAAGGTAACACATTAAAAATTAAATTTAATGGCGGCATCGAAAAAGCTGATGCATCTAAAGTTGTTGTACGTGCTAATAACGGTGTAGTAATCACACCTACAGAAGTGAAAGCAGAAGGCAACTTCTTAAATATTACATTACCTTCACCAGCTGTAGCGGGACCATATGATGTACAATTAAAAGCTGGCGCTGTGAAGTTCGCAAAAGTTCTTGATCTTGCTTATTACTCTGTAAATACAAATGCTAACACTGAGTTTACTACAAAAGTTGGCGATATTGATGTATCTACACCTGTAGTGAAAAAAGATTCGTCAATCATTTCCGCTGAGGGAGATGTAGTTACAATTAACTACGGCGAAGATATGAGCAGTAATGCGAAGCTACTAGAAAACTATACAATTGATGGTAAAGCTTTACCAGAAGGTACAACTGCGGACTTCTATGGTAACAAACAAGTTGTTAAAGTTAAGTTGCCAGCTGACTTCCTTAAGAAAAATCAAGATGTTAAATTCACAATTAGTACAAATGTATTAACTGCATCTGGTAGCAAAGTAGTTGCAAATGAGCAAACGCTAGCACCAGTAGAAAACATTATCAGATTTATTGATAATGAAGGACCACAATTAGATTCAGCTGTATATTTAAAAGCGGATAAAAACGATGAATATACAAATACAATCAAGTTAACATTCAATGAAAACCTAGGAGATATCGCAAAAGATGGTAAAGAATTCATTGATGACTTGAAAGTTGTTGTAAATAACAACGCTTCAACAGTTACAGGAATTGAAAAAGATGCGAAAGAAGCAAATGTTGTTTACTTAACATTGGATCCAAACGAAAAACCAATAAATCTTCTACAAGCTGCAACAATTAGCGTAGTACCACCTAGTAAGACTAATGCACAAATCAATATCGTGGACGTAGCAGGAAATAAATTAAGTCTTGGAAGTGTAGTTGCGTCTACTTCTGAAGTGAGCACAAAAGCAGCTCCAGTTGCTGCAGAAAAAGTTGCAGAAGCAAAAGCTACTGAAGCACAAAAATAATAGCGGTAGATAGTTGAACTATCTATGAACCTTACTAAAAACCCCTGTAGAGACATTCTCTACAGGGGTTTTACATGTAAAATAAGTTGTTTTGTTTATCCCGCTATTCGTGGGCAGTAAGACCCCCACTGATGGAAGTTTCACTTTATTGCAATATAGTTTGTATCAATAATAATCAGTGAGGTAGAATCACCCCACTGATTATATTTTTTCCTATATTCAGTCTGCCTTAAGATCAACGATTAAATAAGCGAGTATCACAACAAAGAAAATACTAACGGCTGGTGCAGTTAATACATGTCCAGCTGTAAAAGCGATGCCGATTGATAACGCTAATGCGCTAGCCAGTAACATATATTTCACAGTTAGAATCGATTTGAAATTTGTAATTACTCGCATGAGTAGTCGAATTCCAAAGTAAAGAAATGGTAACAGGTACATCAGAAAACCAATGATTCCATAAGCGAAGAATAAGTCATGAAAGTCCATTTCAACGAGCTTAACCTTATCTTTATAGTTTCCTGCATATCCCATACCGAGTAGTTTTTGTGATATAGGTGCTTCTTTATAGTATTGTTTATATACTTTTAAAAACCTATCACGGTCACTATAAATTAAACTAGTCATTTCTCCGCTTGTTAATTTTCCTTCTGCATGTTTTTGTGCATCTTCAGGATTTTCTTTAATGACTTTTCCTTCTTGTCTTGCTTGCTCTTCTCTTACTGATTTTTTATATTCATACATCTGTAAATGAATGCCCATATTTTTTGCAATAGGGGTAAGTGGTGTTACGACAACTAAACCTCCTAGTACAACAAGAGCAACGACTGTATTTACGAGCTTGGTGAAGCCTTTTCCTTCTTTTTTACGTTGCATCATATATTCAATGAAAGAAAAAAGAAGCGCAACGCCTAGTGTAATCACAATCGCTCCGTAACCAACCTTTGTTCCAACCATAATGCTGGCATACATCGCTAAAATTGTTGGAATCCAGTAGTAGATTTTTGAAAACGATGTTGTTTTATGTACGGAGTAAAGTACAACCATCGGGAACGTAATTGCTAAAATAGCACTTAACTCATTTCCAGCAAAGAACCATCCTCTAGAACCAAGTTTTGAATGTGGATAGCTTTGGAAATCCGTTCCAGATACAATTGAGACAAACATAACAATACTGAAAATTAATGTTGCATATAAGAAATACGTCATTAATTTATGGTAAGCGTATTGTAAATCTTTTAAAGTTTTGAATGCGAGTATATATCCGAATAATAAACAGATTGGGTATATATTTTTTGCAATAAATTTAACTTCTTCTCCCATATAAAAAGGAGACTTAACTAACACATTGTTTATGAAACCAGCTGCTATTGTTATACCTAGTAAGCATACATATATAACATATTTCTTATTACCAGGTTGTTTCCAATTGAGAAGTAGATATCCTAGAGCGAGAGCCATAAAGGCAAATCTTACTACAATTCCGACTGTCGCACTCATGTGTAATATGTAGATAGAAAAAGATGTTAATAAATCTAAAATTGGTTGCAACACAATGAATAGTAACAGGAAATGTGGGAAGTAGTTATTCGTCTGGTTCAACTTGTTAACCATGTTTTCCTCCATTTCTTCATTTTTTACATGATAAGGTTGATACATCAACATAAGAATACACCATTTTATTATAACGGTAAATAGAAGCAGATATGCGACAAATATGTTTTAATGCAGATATTTTTTTACATTATAATGGTAAGATTCCTAAATTTTCGGGTTTATTAGACAGAAAATTACGAAAAAAGAAGGGTTTTCTACCTCTTTTCTTTAATTATACAAGTATAATCTTTAGAGAAGAGAGAGGGATATATAATGGAAGTAAAAAGTAAAGCAGAGTCTGTAGTTGTGAAATATGAAGGGCGAGTAGCAACGATTATGATGAATCGCCCAGAAGTATTAAATGCATTAGATGAACCTACGCTGCAAGAATTATTAGCAAGACTGAAAGAAGTAGCTGAAAGTTCCGTTCATATTGTCGTATTATGCGGAAATGGACGTGGCTTTTCTGCGGGTGGAGACATTAAATCTATGCTTTCTAGTAATGATGAAAGCCGTTTTGAAAGTATTATGAATACTATTTCAGAAATTGTCTTGACGTTATATACAATGCCAAAACTTGTGATCAGTGCCATTCATGGACCAACTGCGGGACTTGGCTTAAGTATTGCTTTAACAGCTGATTATGTATTGGCAGACATTTCATCTATCATTGCGATGAATTTTATTGGAATCGCTTTAATACCAGACGGCGGGGGACATTTCTTCTTACAAAAACGTCTTGGTGAAAATATGGCAAAACAAATCATTTGGGAAGGTAAAAAATTATCTGCAACAGAAGCGCTAGAACTAGGATTAATTGACGAAGTCATCGGAGAAAACTTCCAAGGTGCTGTCAAACAAAAAATCAATGAATGGCTTCAAAAACCAATTAAATCAATGATTCAAACGAAACAAATTCTATGTGAAGTTAATCGTTCGAATTTAGAACAAACATTGCAGCTTGAAAAACGCGGACAATACGCAATGAGAAAAACAGCTGATCATAAAGAAGGAATTACTGCATTTTTAGAAAAGCGTCCGCCGGCGTTTAAAGGGGAATAAAAAGGAAGAAAGTGCTAACACATTTTAGTATAATTGTGTTAGCACTTTTTATTAGGAGAAATAGATGAGAAAAAAGAGAAAAAGACTCATTATAATTACACTTTTATTCGCTATGTATATTACGTTACATAGCATCCCTAATGTAGCAGTCCGAACGGCTATTTTTCTTTCGGGGCATCCTATTATTGCTTTACATGGAGAAGTGCAAAAGAGGCCTAATCCATATCAAGAAGCGATACCAGAGTCATTGCGAGTTATATATGGAGAGAACCAGGACGATTATGATGTATATCATTTTTCTAGTCCATATGCGAAGGAAAAAGGAAGGGACTGGGGAAGTGCTTATGTAAAGAAAGTATGGTTTATGTATAATGTAGAATTAGAGAAATTGTAAGAATGAGAGGAGCGACAGAGAGACTATGTCAACTTATAACAAACTAGTTAGAGATCTTGTTCCAGAAAAGATTTTAATGTCTGGAAAAACATACACATCGAAAAAACTAACAGGTCAAGCATACATACAAGCATTAGCGAAAATCGGAACAGAAGAAATCCGCGAATTCGCCTCAATGAAAGAACGGGAACATGCATTAGATTCACTTGCGGATGCACTAGAGGTCATCATCGCATTAGCGCGTGCAGAAGGTGCAACATTTGAAGATATTGAACGTCTTCGTAAGCAAAAAGAAGAAGAGCGTGGTGGATTCCAAAGAGGAATCTATTTAATAGATGTTTCGGAGGAGTAGTTTGATAGATAAAAAGCACAGCTCTTATAAATGAGCTGTGCTTTTTATTTTACTTTTACTAACGTCTTTTTCCCTACAAACAGACTAATAATAAGAAATACTCCCGTTAGCATCCATCCAATTGCAATCGCAGTAGAGGTATGAAGAACATAAGAAACCTGTAAACAAATTAAAGATGCTAAAAACCAGATTAATGCAATTTCTACATGTTTTTTCGTTAATTTCATTTCAATAAATCCCCTTTGTTATTCATATGTACTAAAGAATATTTTACCATAATTATGAAATTGCAAAAATAAAATATACAGAAATCCTTATCGTTATTAGTAGAGGTTTTTTGATAATTTCTGTATACTGAATATTAGAAAAACGAAGTGGAGGAACCTACATTGGCACATCATGCAAAAGAAACGATGGAATTAATTAAACAGCTTGTTTCTATTCCAAGCCCGTCTGGAAATACAGGAAAAATCATTAACTTTATAGAAAACTATGTAAAAGAATGGAATGTAGAAACGAAACGTAATAATAAAGGTGCGCTTATTTTAACGTTAAAAGGAAAAGAAGATGCGCAGCATCGTTTATTAACTGCTCACGTTGATACATTAGGTGCAATGGTAAAAGAAATTAAATCTGACGGTCGCCTTCGCTTATCAATGATCGGCGGATTTCGTTGGAACTCTGTTGAAGGAGAATATTGCGAAATCGAAACAGCGAGCGGTAAAACATATACAGGTACAATCTTAATGCATCAAACATCTGTCCATGTATATAAAGATGCAGGCGAAGCAAAACGTGATGAAAAAAATATTGAAGTTCGTATTGATGAGCGCGTATCTTCAGCGGATGAAGTTCGTGAACTAGGAATAGAAGTAGGGGACTTTGTCTCATTCGACCCACGCGTCCAAATTACAGAGAGTGGCTACATAAAATCACGTCACCTAGACGACAAAGTAAGCGTGGCAATCCTACTAAAATTAATTAAAAGATTGCAAGACGAAAATATTACATTACCATATACAACACATTTCTTAATCTCTAATAATGAGGAAATTGGCTATGGCGGTAACTCTAACATTCCAGAAGAAACAGTAGAATATTTAGCTGTCGACATGGGAGCGCTTGGAGACGGACAAGCATCAGACGAATACACAGTATCTATTTGCGCCAAAGACTCAAGCGGCCCATATCACTACGGGTTACGCAAACACCTAGTGAATCTTGCAAAAGTAAATAACATTGAATATAAAGTAGACATCTATCCGTATTACGGATCAGATGCATCCGCCGCAATCCGCGCTGGTTTTGATGTGAAACACGCTTTAATCGGAGCAGGGATTGATTCTTCTCATGCATTCGAGCGGACACATGAGAGCTCGATTGCGCATACGGAGGCATTGGTATTTGCTTATGTGATGTCTGAGTTGATTGGGGAATAATAAGCATGATTAGCTGATTGGGAGTATTGAAAGGTATTACTAATCAGCTTATGGAAGAAGTTGTCCGAAAAGGTCGCTGAGAACGGCTTTTTAGAGACAACTTCTTCTTTTTTGTCTTTATATGGTAGTTACTATAAAAAAACAAATATAAGAAAAGCAGTCATCATGAGATTGTATTTTTGTTATATATGTATTTTGTCGAAATAGAAGGAAATGTGTTTACTATATAGAGGGGGTATTATAAACTATATAGGTGAGAATTGTGACTGGGTTTTTTTGGCAGTTGTAAAATGATTGATTAAGAGATTTATATGTCACTTTTTTAAGAAGATTTGGAGAGGAGAATTTTTTTTATGAAGTATCGAGTAGTAGCTGCAAGTATTTTAGCAGTAAGTTTATTAACGCATCCAGTTAGTAGTTTAGCTCAAACAAACACATTTCCAGATGTACCTGATTGGGCAGAAGAGGCAGTAAGTTATTTAGTTGATAAGAATGTAATTAGCGGGATGCCAGATGGCACATTCGGATCAAATGGCACATTAACTCGTGCTCAAGCAGCAACAATTATGACAAAGGTTTTAGGCTTACAAGTTAATGAAAGTGCGAAACCATCTTTTAAAGATGCGCAAAATCATTGGGCAACTAAGTATATCGCAGCGGCTGAAAAAGCAGGGATAATTGCAGGAGAAGGAAAAGGTGTATTTAATCCGGATGGACAAGTAACTCGCGCCGCTATGGCAGCGATGCTTGTGAATACGTATAAATTAGATCAAGAAGTTAGCGGAAATTTAACTACGAAATTTGAAGACTTAAAAGGCCATTGGGGTGAAAAGTTCGCTAATATTTTAGTAGAATTAAATATTTCTGTCGGTACAGATAATGGTTGGAAACCAGATAATCCTATAAAACGTGTAGAAGCAGCACAGCTTACTGCTAAAACTGATATGTTGAAAAACAACGGTCAACAGGAAACGAAAAAAATGTACATAGATAGAAAATTCATCACATATCATCAGCCATCATTATCATCAGGTATTACATCAAATCAACATGAACCTCAAACCGTTATCGTAAAAGAAGAGCGAGATGGCTGGATTAAAATTGTAACGGATAAAGGGGACAAATGGACACCGTTAAAAGAGAAGACAGAGTATATTGATAAATCATTTACTACTTATCAAGAAGCATCACATTCATCGAAAGTAATGGGGAAATACAGTCCACAAACAGTAACTGTGATTGAAGAAAAAGGAAGCTGGATCCGCATTCGTACAAATGCTGGTTTCCAATGGCTCGATAAAAATCAATTAAATCAAGCAAACTTCTTAGAAGGCAAAGCAATTGTTATTGACCCAGGCCATGGTGGTGTAGATCCAGGCCATGAAGGCGTAAACATGGATGAAAGCAAAATTGTACTGGACACATCTTTACGAGTACAAAAATTATTTGAGCAAAAAACACCATTCACTGTATTGCTAACACATGAAACTGACGTAAGACCAGGAACGGATGCAGCAGATTCTTTAAAAGAACGTGTTGAATTTGCACAAGAAAATCATGGTGATATCTTTGTAAGTATTCATGGTAATGGTTTTGACGGAAATGCTAATGGTACAGAAACTTACTACTACAGATCAGCAACTCGAACAAACCCATATGTAGATGAAAGCCGCGTACTAGCAGAAAAAATTCAAAACCGCCTAGTAGACGCCCTTGACACACGTGACAGAGGCGTAAAAGAAGGCGACTTCTACGTTGTTCGAGAAAACACAATGCCTGCTGTACTAACAGAACTAGGATTCGTTGATAACCAGATAGAGGGTGAAAAACTATCCTCCCCAGAATGGAGACAACGCGCTGCAGAAGCGATTTACTCTGGTATTTTAGATTACTATGAGTGGAAAGGTAATGATGTTTCTTCTTACCGCTTATAATTGAAAAAGAGGTTACCCCATGGCGGGGTGACCTCTTTTTTCGTGTGTGTACGTGGCGGACGGGTAGTGGGCGCAAATCTTGGCGAGAGGTCGATATCTCATGTCGAACCGCCGATATATGCTGAGAAACGGTCGATATATTTTGAAAAGCACTGATATATTCGAAAGAATGGTTGATATCGTTTTATTTTAATTATCTCATACATGTTCATCCGCTTGATCCAGCAGATTTGCTAGTATCATGCTATTCTCTTGATCCGCATCATATTGTACAATATCGTCATACTCAAACAGTTCGAATTCTTCACCAAACTCCTGCTTCATAAACTCGATAAATTCACCAATATTTTCTCCAATTTCTTTATTACGGCGAAACTCCATCATAATCGCTCTAAACCGATGCGGAGGAATATCGCATTTAATATGATAAGATTTTCTGATACTAAAAGCATTGCCTGAATCGTATAAGCTGTATGTATACAACAGAACTTCATCCCCTTTTCTTACATGATATGTATATCGTTCCATAATTGGATAAAATTCATCCGTCCTAAATCATTCTGAGGCTACCTGTTTGCGGTAGCCTCTTTTTGTGTGGCGGAATTTGTTGAATCGCCGATATCGTTTTATTGATTAATCATGATAGATTACTTATCTTCCGTTTTTTCCTGTTGTTCAGCTAATAAATTACGTAAAACATGGGCGCGGTAACTTTCTAATTTTCTTCCTTCATGATAACGAACTCCTAATTTTTTTAGTTCAGCTACATACCATCCCTTTGTTCCGTAATACATGGAGATCACTTCCTTTTTTGCTTTTAAACAGTATATGTTTGGGAAGTTGGAAATTTCGTCTTTCATTAGTGTGGGATATGGCGATTTAAGGTAATTATTAAATGAAAGTGAGATAAAGCAGTGGGGTTCTTGTGGTATGACTGAATTTTAAATAAAAGTTGAATATTCAGTCTATTTGTATTATTATTAGCTTATTATCGGATGACAGTGATTAGCCTCTCTGCATGCCCGGATATGATTTCGTTCAATCCAATAGAGGATAATTGGCTACTTTCCACTTGAACTTCCTTAGCAGGAAGACAAGCCATAGGGATAGAGACAGTAAAATCCAATGTAACTCTTTACATTGTTTTTCTGGCTCTTTTTATTTTTTTAGGATGATTTTAAGAAAGCGTTATCAACAATGGTGATGTTTTAATCTTATGTATGCTCACTTTAAGAAAAGGATTTATGAAAATAAATACTTATAGGTTGGTGATCTTTTTGGTGAAAGAAAAAAAGGAACTACAAAAAGACTTGAAAACCAGGCATATCACAATGATTTCAATTGGTGGGGTTATCGGAGGGGGATTATTTGTAGGAAGTGGGACAATTATTCAATCAACAGGTCCAGCTGCCATTTTGTCCTATATCATTGGCGCCTTAATGGTTGTACTTGTAATGCGGATGCTTGGGGAAATGGCTGCGGTAAATCCTGATAGCGGTTCTTTCTCGACATATGCACATAAAGCAATTGGACCTTGGGCAGGATACACAATCGGTTGGTTATATTGGTTTAATTGGGTCATCATTATCGCAATTGAAGCGGTATTGTTAGGAGTGATGATTAACAATTGGTTTCCTTCCATACCAACATGGATAGCCAGTTTTTTCATGATTGTTCTTATGACAATGACAAATATTTATTCAGTGAAGTTATATGGGGAATTTGAATATTGGTTAGCCCTTATTAAAGTTGTAGCGATTCTTGCATTTTTAGTTTTAGGAATTTCGATGATTTTTGGAATTGTTCCTGGTGTAGATAGACCAGATTTTTCTATCATCTCTGAAAACGGAGGCTTTTTTCCAAAAGGGATTATGCCTGTACTACTCAGTGTTGTATTTATTTCCTTCTCTTTATCGGGGAGTGAGGTCGCTGCAATTGCGGCCGGAGAATCTGAAAATCCAGAGAAAAATGTGATACGAGCGATTAATAGTGTTGTATGGCGTCTTATGATTTTCTTTGTAGGGTCTGTATCGATTTTGGTCATTTTTATGCCGTGGAACAATGCGGAATTATTGAAACTGCCTTATGCAAGTTTATTTCAGATGGCAGGAATTCCTGCGGCTGCGGAAATTATGAATGGGGTTGTATTTCTGTCGCTCCTTTCGGTTATGAATTCCGGTATATACACGAGTTCTCGTATGTTATTTTCACTTGCGAAAAAAGGAGACGCTCCTCTTATGTTTTCCAAGTTAAACAGTAGAGGGACACCAGTTTGGGCGATCTATGCAAGTATCGTATTTGCATTCATTTGCGCCATGCTAAAGTTCATATCTCCTGATAAATTATTTGCTTTTTTAGCGAATAGCTCAGGTGGAGTTACGATGCTGATGTATATGTTTGTTGCCGTTTCTCATATCAGGTTAAGAAGACAAGCTGAACGGGAAGACCCTGGAAAGTTAAAGGTGAAAATGTGGCTGTTTCCGTATCTCACTTACGCAACGCTTGCGATGATTATTACGATATTTGTTGCACAAGCGTTTATAGCGGATATGCGTATGCAATTTTATATGACGATGTTAGCGACCGCTATCGTAATCGCAATCTATTTTCTAAGAGATAGAAATAAGCGAGTGCCAATAAAAGAAGATTTTACGATGATAAAAGATTCGAAAGTTAGTCTAGAGAAGGACTAAGCTGTTATTACAAAATAAAGGAGGATATGTTGATTAAATGTGAGTTATAGAATAAAACGATGCATAATAATGGGGGATGAATATGCGTAAAGGAACTTTTTTCATGGCAGGACACTCAAGACTACCAAAAGGGATGGCTGTACGCAGTGTCTATGAAACATTAACAATTACAATAGAGGCAGATCACAAATATCATGTCATTATTGAGGCGTCATGTACTCTTGCGACTGAACATGGAAGAGACTTTATTTCACAAATTTTAAGAGGACATAGTTTACGAGATGGCATTGAAGATATCGTTCAAGAAATTTCTTATCATTATCAAGGGAAAGCACAAAATGCGATTATTAGCGCTTTAAAAGATTTGTACCGCCAATATACAAACTATGTAAACGGCGAAAAGCCACAAGAAGAATATGAGGAAACAAATCTATAACAAACTGCCCAGCTTACCCCGCATGAACGAGCAGTAAAACTCTCATCTCAAAATTAAGCAAGAACAAAGAAGTTAGATGGGAGGTAAACTGCCTGTAAAAGCCCGATTGGTGAGGGTTAATAATCAGTGGGGATTTTCTTCATCCCTCACTGAGGGTAGTTTTAATTTATGGGAATATACTTTACACTTCCTGGCACAGATGCTCCTTCTACTCCAAATAAGGAATACAATTTCTACAATCAAAAGATTTTCGCATGGATTACTGAAATTGAGCCAATTGATGTTAGATCGTTGGGAACATGGTTATAATCCCTTACTTCAGTAAATGGTCCATAGAATCAATTGATGCAAATAAAAACGAAGTGAAAAACGGATTACGAGCAATTGCTGTTGTACCTGCAGAAGATTATAAACCGAATAAAGAACATTATGACAATATAATCTATTCATTCCGCGGAACAGTCCTCACTTTAATTTTTTTTAAAAAATGAATAGAAAGAAAAATGTGATATATTCATAATATCCAATTATTTTTAAGGGAGATGGGGAAAAGAACAATGGAAAATCAAACAGTTGAAAATAAGGAACTAACGATTTTTAACCACATTGGAAACACAATTGTAACAGAAGATAGAGAAATTCAAATTATTTCAAGATTAGAAGATCCTCTTATTGTCGTGTTAGCAAATGTATTAAGTGATGAAGAGTGTGAAACGTTAATTGAAATGTCTAAAAATAAAATGAAACGTTCTAAAATTGGTGTTTCGCGCAAAATAAATAACATTCGGACGAGTAGTGGTACGTTTTTAGAAGTAAGTGAGGCTGTTACTAGAATCGAAAAACGAATCGCTTCCATCATGAATGTTCCTGCCTCACATGGAGAAGGATTACATATTTTAAAGTATACAGTTGGCCAAGAATATAAAGCACATTATGATTTTTTTGCAGAAAACAGTGCGGCAGCAAATAACAATCGTATTAGTACCCTTGTCATGTACCTAAATCATGTAGAAGAAGGTGGAGAGACTTTCTTTCCAAAACTCAACCTTTCTGTATCTCCGAAAAAAGGAATGGCAGTATATTTCGAATATTTTTATCAGGATGCATCATTAAACAAGCTCACTTTACATGGCAGTGAACCTGTTATCAAAGGTGAAAAATGGGTTGCGACGCAATGGATAAGAAGAAGACCTTTATATTAAGATAACACTCGATTTGGATTACATTCATTTTTTATAATTTATGAAATTTGAATATAGATATAGGTTTATTTGTAAGAATCCCTCATTGGTATTATTGTTTTCTATTTATGCTCCCTCACTTTTGTTTGCAGCCGAGACAGTAAATAAGATCGGCTGGGTAAAAGAAGAGGAAAATCGTTAATGCTTTTCTTGAAAAGTTATGTTCTATATGTAATAAGCATAGAACACCCCAAATGAACATATTGACATTTAGAATATTTTGAATTATTATTTAATTATTAAATGATAAGATCCATACGAGAAATAAGCCTTCTCTATATCCGATCTTCATTTTCTGTTTGCTCATATTTGAATAACAAACTGTCTATTATTACTGTACTTTAAGAGATTAAAGAACACTCGTAATTTCAAGCCAGTTGTACGTTTTCTACAGTTTTTACATTGTAGATGCGTATGACTGGCTTTTTAATTTATCCAGACTAAGGAGGAATTAAGATGTCAATCATTACGGCACAAGAAACGAAGATGAAGTTTGCGAAGAAATATGAGGGATATGAAATTGTTCCTCATCCAGAACATAAACGTTTGTATCATATTGTGTTAGACGGGCAGTTGCTTCAACAATTTTTTGAAGAGGTAAAAGAACACTCTGAGCAATCATTACAATATATTCCGTATTCCCGCTTTATCCTTGCTGATGGAATGAAAAAGCTCTTTGGTGAATCGTTTATGGAAAATGTTCGGGGCATTATTCATGACCGAGAAACGGGCGGATTTACAATTGGTGTACAGGGAGAAACGACAGATGCAGGGAACTATGTGAAATTTGCAACGGCATTAACACATTTAATTGGTACGTCTAACTTTGATGCAATGACAGGAACGTACTATGCGAGATTTAACGTAAAAGATACAGACAGCAGTGATTCGTATCTTCGCCAGGCGTATCGATTATTCACGCTTCATACAGACGGAACATTTGTGGATGAACCTACAGATTGGCTTCTGATGATGAAAATTGAAGAAAAGAACGCAGTAGGGGGCGAGTCGCGTTTACTTCATTTAGATGATTGGGAAGAGCTTGATAGATTTCGGAAGCATCCACTCGCATCGGTCAAAATCACGTACAAAGCACCTCCAAGTAAAAATGCGCAAGAAATTGTATATCGTGAAACATTTTTTGATGTGAACAATGCACCATGTATTTGCTTCATTGATCAATTCGCTTACCCTGATAATATCGAACAGGCAACATATTTGAAGGAATTATCAAACTCTGTGGAGAACTCTCCAGCAACGCATGCATTAAAACTACCGGTTGGTGATCTCGTTCTATTAAATAATCTATTTTGGATGCACGGGCGCGCTCCTTTTGAGAAAAATAAAGATTTATATCGGGAGCTTATGCGCCAGCGCGGTTGTTTTTCTAAATAATACATGTGGCGGGTCTTTCAACAAGACCTGCTTTTCCTCATATAGGGGATACAAACATAAGGGGGAAGTAGTATGTATGATTTTCTAATTATCGGCGGAGGAATTGTCGGCTTATCAACTGGAATGGCCTTAATGAAAAAATTCCCTCATGCCAAAATCGCAGTCATCGAAAAAGAAAATGAACTTGCACATCACCAAACAGGACATAATAGCGGTGTCATTCATTCTGGCATTTACTACAAACCAGGCAGCTATAAAGCGAGATTTGCTAAAGAAGGAAACGCAGCGATGGTCGAGTTCTGCAAAGAAAATGGCATTGCCTATGACATGTGCGGAAAGGTGATTGTCGCAACAGAAAAAGAAGAGCTTCCTCTTTTGCATAATCTGTACGAAAGAGGTCTACAAAATGGGCTGAACATTTCTAAAATCGATCAAGGAGAATTAGCGGAAATCGAGCCTCACGTAAAAGGATTAGGAGCCATCCGCGTTCCTTCCTGCGGCATTGCCGATTATAAAGGAGTTAGTCATACATTTGCACGTATCATAGAGGAAAGCGGAGGAGAAGTACACCTAGGCACAAAAGCAGAACAGATTTTTGAACACAAGGATTTCGTTACAATCGAAACAAGCAAAGGCGTCTTTGAAACAAAATTTCTTATTAACTGCGCTGGGCTACATAGTGATCGCATCGCCAAAAAAGCAGGAATACTAACCGATATGAAAATTGTTCCGTTCCGAGGTGAATATTACGAACTCGTTCCAGAAAAGCGCCACCTTGTAAAACATTTAATTTACCCTGTTCCAAACCCAGATTTTCCATTCTTAGGCGTTCACTTTACACGCATGATAAATGGGGACGTACATGCTGGGCCAAACGCAGTATTAAGCTTCAAGCGCGAAGGCTACACAAAAAAAGACTTTGACATAAAAGACTTCATGGAAACTATGACATACACCGGCTTTTGGAAAATGGCAATGCCGAATATGAAAGAGGGCATGAAGGAAATGATTCGTTCTTTCAGCAAACAATCCTTTCTCAAAAGCTTGCAGCGCTTAATCCCAGAGCTCACAGAGAAAGACATCGTTCCGACTCATGCTGGTGTAAGAGCGCAGGCGATTTTATCCAATGGAAATATGGTAGATGATTTTTGCATTATTCCTGGTATAAATTCTATGCATATTTGTAATGCACCGTCTCCAGCGGCAACAGCGAGTTTGAAAATTGGAGAGGAAATTGTAAGTAAAGTGCCGGATGTGATTTTGGACCGAATTTCCTTGTCAAAAGCTACTTTTTGAGGTAGCTTTTTAATTTTTTTTTGGTAAATAACAAAATTTGTTGAATTACGGATATATATTGAGAAAAAAGCGATATCTTTGGAAAATAAATGGTATAGGAGAAGAATACTTAATATTTCTGTATGAAATAGGATGTATACGGATATTTTCGAAATATTTATGTGGTGTAATTTCTCTTGTGAAAGCGTTATATTTGTTAGCCTACAATCCATATCGTTAGACAGGGAATTAATTTTATGAAACAATAGTAACAGGTAAAGAGAGGGTGCTTTTCCTTAAGTGCTTCGTATTGAATTTATTCTATAAGAGAAAGTGTGCTTAATGATTTTAAATGAAATAAGGAGCTGTTTTTATTATATGCAACAAAAAAATGATTTAGATTTTGGACCTCAAGATGTAAATGTAGTGAACCCAAAACAAGCCAGGAAAGCTGTTGTTGCCACTGGTATTGGGAATGCAATGGAATGGTTCGACTTTGGCTTATATGCGTATTTAGCGGTTGTTTTAAGTCAATTATTCTTCTCGGGTGTTCACAATAGTGGTCTCCAACTTGTACTTACATTTGGTACATTTGCTACTGCCTTCTTAGTTAGGCCGATTGGTGGTATTTTCTTCGGTAGAATTGGTGATAAATATGGCCGAAAGATTGTGTTAAGTACAACTATTATTTTAATGGCACTTTCTACATTATTTATTGCGCTACTACCAACCTACGAACAAATTGGAATTTGGGCACCGATACTATTATTAGTTGCTCGTATGGTTCAAGGATTTTCCACAGGAGGCGAATATTCAGGAGCAATGGTGTATATCGCTGAATCTTCTCCTGATAAGAAGCGTGGTATACTCGGTAGTGGCCTTGAAATTGGGACGCTTTCTGGTTACATCGCCGCTTCAGTAATCGTTACTGTTTTGACGGTAGTGTTAACAGATGAACAAATGCTTAGCTGGGGATGGCGTATCCCGTTCTTAATTGCTGCACCAATTGGTTTGGTCGGTTTATATTTACGCCGTCATTTAGATGAATCTCCTATATTCCAAGAGATGGAAAAGGCACAAGAAGAGTCTGAAGAAGATGAACAAATTTCGTTCATTGATATTTTGAAATATCATAAAAAAGACTTTCTTTTAAGTACAGTAATTGTTGCCTTCTTTAATATTACAAACTATATGATCCTTTCTTATATTCCTTCTTATCTAACACAAGTATTAAAAATCAAAGAAACGACTGGTTTAATCATTATTTCAATTACGATGGCACTCATGATTCCACTGGCGCTTTATTTCGGGAAATTAAGCGATAAAGTTGGTAATAAACGTGTAGTACAATTCGGATTACTCGGTTTGACATTATGTTCAATTCCTGCCTTTTTACTAATCGGAAATGGACATATTGCAGCTATTTTTATAGGTATCTTTATTTTAGGTTTCTTCCTTAGTACTTATGAAGGAACATTACCTTCCTTATTACCAGCTCTCTTTTTCACAGATGTACGTTATCGTGCACTCTCGATATCATTTAATATCTCCGTATCCATATTTGGTGGAACAACACCGCTCGTATGTTCATATTTAGTTCATGCTACTGGAAATGCACTTGCACCCGCATTTTATTTAACCGGTGTCAGCTTAATTGGCTTAATTGTATTTAGCCTACTATTTGTGACAACGTCAGGTCGCGCCTTGAAAGGTTCGTACCCGACTGTAGAAACGAAAAAAGAAGCACACGAAATAGCGAAGCAAGACCCTGAAGAAGCACTTTGGTGGCACGAAGAATCTTTAGAAATTGAAGAAGTGAAAAACTCATAATGTATGAAAAGTAACATGTATTTTTGCAATTTTTAAAATTATTTGATTGAATAAGTAACGCAGCACACTTTTCTCTAATTCAAACAAGCGCAAAAATGAGTAGGATTATGCATTCAAAAAATCCCCCTTATTACAAATTGAATTGTAATAAGGGGGATTTCTCATAGTAAGAAATTGGATTTGCTTTCTTTTCCTATACGGCTTGTTTTTCTTCCTCTGAATTATCTTTTTCCCAACACTCTGTGTTCTGTAAGCCAGAAATAGAATCAGCATGGAAAACTGGTGTCTTTCCAGCTTTCTTCTGCTTCATATAGTCTGCTAAAGCGGCATATGCAAACTTACCAAGAAGGGTAATAGCAATTAAATTTGTAAATACCATAAGACCCATAAATAAATCAGCCATATTCCAAACAGTTTGAAGCGTCGCAACGGATCCGAATAAAACCATCGCAACTACTGCAACGCGATAAATCATTAACCAGGCTTTACTTTCTTTAATGAATGCAATATTTGTTTCACCATAATAGTAGTTTCCTAGTAATGAACTAAAAGCAAATAAGAAAATAATAATGGCTAAGAAGCTACTTGCCCATGAGCCAATTTGAGAACTTAATGCTATTTGTGTTAACTCAATTCCTTCTAAATTCGCTTGCTTATATGCCCCGGAGCATAATACGATAAATGCTGTTGAAGTACATACTAAAAACGTATCAACGAAAACGCCAAGCGCTTGAACAAGTCCTTGCTTTACAGGATGTGAGACATCTGATGTAGCGGCAGCGTTTGGTGAACTACCCATACCCGCTTCCGTTGCGAATAAACCACGCTGAATACCGAACTTCATTGCTGCCCCGATGCCACCAGCAATTGCTTGATCTAAACCAAATGCCCCTTTAAATATTTCTAGAAAAACATCCGGTAAGATATAAAAGTTTTTAATCACAACAAAAACAGCTACGGCGATATAAACAATAGCCATTGGCGGAACAATCGTTTCTGTAATACGTGCGATGCTTTTAATACCGCCAAAAATAATAATCGCAACTAATACAGCCATTAAAATCCCTACGATGTAACGTTCCAAACCAAAAGCATTCTCAAATGCTAATGTTACTGTATTTGCCTGTACCGAGTTGAAAATTAATCCATAAGTAACTGTAATCAGGAGTGAGAACCAAACGCCCATCCAGCGCTTATTTAACCCCTTTTCCATATAATAAGCAGGACCCCCGCGGAACCCGCGTCCGTCTTTGACCTTATAAATTTGTGCAAGTGTACATTCTACAAAACTTGTAGCCGCTCCAATAATCGCGATGAACCACATCCAAAATACTGCACCAGGTCCTCCCATTGAAATAGCTAGCGCTACACCAGCTAGGTTTCCGATTCCAATGCGAGCTGCTGCACTCAGACAAAATGCTTGGAACGGGGATATGCTATCCTTTTTCTTTGTCTTGCGGTTGAATCCATTACCGATTAACCGTATCATGTCACCAAAATGGCTAATTTGTACAAATTTTAATTTAAAAGAAAAATAAAGCCCGAGGCCGATTAACATCGCAATAAGAATATATGACCATAAAATGTTATTCGTTACCTCAAGGAATCTACTAAAAGTATCGATCATGTAATGCACTTCCTTTTCTAGTTATATATAAAAGTATATTTTAAAAATAACGTAGCCGCAAATCGAGTGTGGGAGGATGTTGATTTAGAAGGGTTTGTGATATTTTTCTGACTTTTTTTGTTTTTCTGAAATAATTTAGTGGAGCGGGGTAGCGAAATTTGTCGCGTGGTCGATATATTTGGAAAATCGCTGATATATTGAAAGGAATTCGTCCACCGATTTGGAGGATCTTTTTAGTTGATAATCAAGTAACATTCGCAGAGTTGCACGAAATTATTCAAATTATAATGGGATGGAAAATGTTGTCGTTTGAGCATCGATAACTATAAGAACTTAATAAATTATCATATCGAAACGAATGATAAAAATGCTAAATGTAATTTCTGATTAAAAGATTGAATATTCTGTATTTTGTTTATCAATTTACAAAAAAAGTATTCTTTCTACGGAATATGTATAATTGTGGTAATATTTAGATAAATGAAGATTATTGAGGAGGATGTAGTGTATGAGCACAGGTGTTTTCGCGCATGAAGTGATTATGGAACAGCTCAATGATTTGTATCAATTGATGTTATCACAGCAATTAATAAAAGCAACACAATTAAAAAAGAAATAGATGAGAAAATAGAACATATTAAGCGTGTAGAAGAAGAAAAACAAAACCGGAATTTATTATTATACTATTCTTTGCTAGATTTTAAATATCAACTACTTACTGACAGATTAAGCATTAGAAAAGACAGCTTCGATGTAATTGATCCTATTGATGAAACAACCGATAAGCTTACAGCATATTATTATCACTCTTTCAAAGCTGAGCATGCTTTAATGTTTAGTAATTATAATGAAGCTAGCAGACAATATGAAGAAGCTGAAAGTTTATTGGAATATGTTTCCGACGAGTTAGAACACGCTGAATTCAATCAAAAGTTCGCTGTATTACATCATACTTCTAAAATGCTAACATCAATTGAATATGCGAATAGGGCAAAAGAAATTTTTGCAAAACATGCTGGATATGAAGTGAAAGTTGCATCTTGTGAAAATACATTAGGAACTGCTTGTATATTTTTAAAACAATTTGAACAAGCTGAAGAACATTTAAATCGATCCATTGACATTTTACAAAAACAGAATGAGGAAAAGTTAATTTTAGTAGTTAGACATAATTTAGGATTATTATATGCAATGCAAAATTTATCTCCATTGGCGATTCGTCATTTATCTGAAGTTACAGAACAAATTCCAAATCATTTTAAAGCATTGTTCTTACAAGCGCGTGAACATTATAAGCTACAAGAAACAAATATTGCACAAGAACTTATCGAAAAAGGTTTAAAAGTTTGTGAGGAAATAGGAAATGAAGAATATGTATATCATTTCAATATTTTACGTTTATTAAATGAAAACAAACCTATTGAACTAGTAGAAGAAGAAGTGCAAAAAAGCATTTCTTATTTCAAAAAACAAGGTTTATGGGAGTTTGTTGAAGAATATGGAGAGTTGTTAGCTGTTGAGTTTCGTAAATTAAATAATCATGAAAAAGTTAGTGATTACTTCAATCTATGTTACGAAGCGAAACAAAAAATATTTGGTAAAGGAGCATTAAAATAATGAAAAAAATTGTATTAGCAACGTTAGGATTGGTAATGACTTTAGCGATTGGGTGGAATAACGAAGGTGATACACAACATGCTCTGCAAAAAGAAGAAATCATACAGTACTCGCATGCTGATCATTTTTAATTGATATAACAAAAGAGTGATTATTTGAACTGCACCCCAATTATTAGATACGACTAATAATTGGAGATGCAGTTTATTTATTAAGGGAATTTTTAGGATGAATCTTCATTTTAAAATAGACATTATAATGTTTAAGATTGCTTTGAACGAGATTTACGGATATTTTGTGTATTTTCATCAGCTAACTCAGCTTCGATATGAGAGACTTTCGAAGATTCAGCCATACGCCAATAAGTGATGAAGCTTATCGCAATACAACCAGCTACATAGAAGTAGAAAAGCGATTCGTGTCCAATACTCTTCAGCCATAATGCAATGAACTCAGCCGTTCCGCCGAACACCGCAACAGTGATTGCATAAGGGAATCCTACGCCAAGGGCACGGATTTCAGTTGGGAAGAGCTCGGCCTTTACAATCGCATTGATAGAAGTATAACCGGTAACGATAATGAGACCTACCATCATAAGCAAGAAAGCAACGATAGGGTACTTCGTCTGTTCCATAATTAAGAACAGTGGCACTGTCAGCAAAGTTCCAAGGATGCCGAAACCAATCAATAGCGGGCGTCGTCCAATCCGGTCGGATAACATACCAGCGAGTGGTTGAAGTACGACGAATACCAAGAGGGCGATAAAGTTAATCCAACTAACAACTTCCTTAGGAAGACCTACAGTATTCACCATGAACTTCTGCAAATACGTCGTGTACGTATAGAAAGCAACAGTTCCACCAAGCGTTAGCCCGACTACTGTTAGTACTGCCTTAGGATGTTTCAGTAAAGCCCGAATAGTTCCAGCGCTCTCGCGGCTTTTAGAATCCATTTTTGAGAATTGCTCCGATTCATCCATCGTGCGGCGCAGCCACAATACAGCAACTGCTCCCATTGCTCCGATGATAAAAGGAATACGCCAGCCCCAAGATTTCATATCTGGTTCGCTCAGTATTTGCTGAAGGACAATCTGGACACCTAATGCCACCAACTGTCCAGCAACAAGCGTTACATACTGAAAGCTCGAATAGAAACCACGGAGTCCGCTACTAGCCATCTCGGACAAGTATGTAGCCGAAGTTCCATATTCTCCACCTAATGACAACCCTTGAAGCAGGCGTGCGAGAACGAGAATAATAGGGGCCATTATGCCAATTGTGCTATAACCCGGGGTGCAGGCAATAATGAGGGAACCACCAGCCATGATAGTAATAGAAAGTGTCAATGCAGCGCGCCGACCATAACGATCCGCATAACGCCCCATCAACAAGCTTCCGAGCGGACGCATCAAGAAGCCAACGGCAAAGATAGCAGCTGTGTTAAGTAGTTGACTAGTCGGATCTCCCTTAGGGAAGAACTCTGCTGAGAAATACACGGCGAAAGCAGAATAGACGTACCAGTCGTACCATTCAATCAGATTTCCAACTGAACCTTTGAAGATGTTTCCGGTGATGCGTTTTGTATTTGCGCGATGGGTGGATTGAGACATGATTAAGATCCTCCTTTGAAGAAATTTCTTTTTCAGCATTTGGAAATTATAGAAATAATTTAAAAAATAGCATTATGGACTAAGTATGAAAGTGTATAAATGTAAATAAATTATATCGTTTCATTTTAAAATTCTCAATATAATGAAAATTTTCTCTATTTTACAGGTGAGTAAAGGGTGTGGGAGTTATATGGAATATTTTAGTTTTCGCGTGGAGTAAGGGGGAAGTTGTAAGTGCTTTAATTGAGAGGCGAATTGCTGTGGTGACAATGACCTTATCAGAAGTGGAAAGACAATACAAAGTAGAAAAGTGAATGTTTTGGCTTTAATTCCTCCTGAAAGGTTATTTAATCAAGCGTTATAGCGTATCATTTTTCTTTTATATATAGTTTGTTAAAATAGTAGTAATTGTAATTAATTGTAACTGCGGAGGTAAAAATGTTAGACCAACTCATAATTGAATTCGCTAAAGTAACCAATCAAGTTAATGATATCAATACTAATGAATCTTATTTGATTATAAAGACAGATGATAAAGGGCTATACGTTGAAACGGAACTTTTACGCGAGAAGTACAAAAGAGGAGAAGAATCACATCCATATTTTATGGTAACTTTTGAAACTCTCCAGCAAGATTGGCAAAAGTTCATAAATATACGTACGGTAACGAGTGAAGATTTTGAACAAGCAAGTGAATATAATACCTTTTTGATGGCTTTCTTTTCACAACTTCCTTTTGTGAATGTAACTGACTCAGAATCTATTACACTTAAAGAATTTCAAACAGATGATCTGCCATGTGAGCAATATCATAAAGTGATCACTTTTTTAGAAGAGGTAATAGATAATACATATGATCCGAAAAATTTAAGTCACCAAATTGATGGGAATTTATATAGAGTGAAATCTCGTGGACGGCAAGATTTGAGGTTATTGGGCTTTTTGGATGAAGTTCATGAGACTAATGCTACTCTATTAAATGAATATATTGGATCGAAAAATAAGGATGCTTTTATTCGAGATTTGATTTTAAAACGGGGGTATTTTCAGCTTGTTCTATTTGTACTTAAACTCTTAGTTAATCGTTCAAAAGCTGAAAAGAAAGAGGCTTTAGTTCATTTAGGAATGACAATTGTCCGAAATTCACGAGGGGATAATTTAATGGTTGAGTCCGTAGCGAAGGAACGTACTCATAATTTGTTAATGTGGTTTGAACAGGTAGGGTTAATTAACGAGAGCTGGGTTCCAGTTGAACAATATTTAAAAGACAATGGTGAAGAGGACGATACTATGAATAGTAACTTACGTGAAAAATTTTTAACTGTTATGCATGAGTATTTAGAGGCAAGAACGGAAAAATTTGCAGGTCATAAACTTGGTTCAGTCGTTCGAAATGAAATGACAACAGAGATTACTCGTTTACATTTTATCGATCATAATCAGTATGTTGTTACAGGATCAATTGGACAAGGGAATTGGGCCGCTGTTCCATGGCTTGCTATTATGAATAAAGATATTACGACATCGACGCAGCGAGGCTATTATATTGTTTATTTATTTAGCGAAGATATGAAGCAACTATATTTAACGCTAGCGCAAGGAGTAACTGAAACTTCTAAAGAGGAAATGGAAGAAATTAAACAAGAAATTCGTCAACATATACATATGTCTACAAAAGTGAAAAAAGACGATGGGATTTTCTTGGGTACAAGTCCAAAAGCAAAAGGCTATGCAAGCTCAACAGCAGCATACATTGTATATGATGTTAATCAGATGCCAAGTGAAGCAGAACTAGTAGAAGATTTAAAAGAAATGCTTAGCTATTATGAGGGATACATTGCTTTTAGAGAGAAAGGGATTGATCTTCCGATGGTTTCCGAGAAAAAAGAAATGGATTTGAACGAGAAGGAAATTGTAGAGCATGTCTCTTCTTATATGAAAAGCAAAGGTTTCTATTACGATAGACAGGATATTATTAACTTTGTCTTTTCTCTAAAGACGAAGCCCTTTGTTATTTTGTCTGGTATTTCAGGGACAGGGAAAACAAAAATTGTTCAGTGGTTTGCTGAAAGTTTAGGTGCGACTGAGGAAAATGGACAGTTCACGCTTATTCCTGTTCGCCCTGATTGGAGCGATAGTTCTGATTTACTTGGTTACGTGAATATTCAAGGTGAATTTCAGGAAAGGCCGTTAATTCAAGTTCTTAAAAAAGCAACGGAGAATCCGGACAAGCCTTATTTTGTCGTGCTTGATGAGATGAACTTAGCTCGCGTAGAGTACTATTTCAGTGATTTTCTAAGTGTTATTGAAAGCCGAAGATGGGAAGAGAGAGTATGTGTTACATCGGCTGTTCTTCCAGAATCAATTGTTGGGGAACGAATTACGATTCCATCAAATGTGTACGTCATTGGAACGATCAATATGGATGAAACGACACATCCATTAAGTAAAAAAGTATTGGATCGTGCGAATACAATTGAATTTAATCAAGTGAAACTAGATTCCTTTGAGTTTTTAATGGATGTAGAAGAAGTGCAGGCAAAGTGTATTTCCAATAGTTCCTTGACAGCCAAGTTTCTTCATTTAAAAGAATGCTTTCAGCTTAATAAAGATCTCGTGAAGAAAGTATCTCATATTTTAATTGAAATGAATGAGATTCTTGAACTGGTTGGAGCGCAAGTTGGGTACCGGATACGTGACGAAATTTGTTTTTACATGGCTTACAATGAAAAAAGTGAATTATTATCGTTTGACGAGGCGTTAGACTATCAAATGTATCAAAAGATCTTACCGCGTATTGCAGGAAGCGATGGAAGGACAGAAGAGGCATTAAAGAAATTATATACGCTATGTACAAATCAAGAGTTTGATAATGAAGATGCTATGTCTCATGCGAAGTATCCTCGTTCTGCTAAAAAGCTGTCTCATATGTTAAGGAGGTTCGAGTATGATGGCTTCACCTCTTTCTGGATCTAACGGTGATATAGAACTAGTTAAGATTGAAACAGCAGATTTTTCATTGACGATTAAAGGGAATCCTTATCATGAAAAATATGAGAGCTTAAAAAAACATCAAACAATTGCTTCAGATGAAATGATGCATTTTCATGTGTTTGGAGAAGTAGAATCAACTTTCGTATATGACGCTCGGTTGCAAAAGCTTAGCGAATTAGGCGAGCACTCTCCTATCTTTTTCGAGAATAGAAGTTATCAGCTCGTTGTCGTTCCTAAAAATGATCGAGAGTTGTCTTTTTACCATGAACATCCATCACTTCGAAAGGCAATTAGCTCTACTCAAATGGGTTCATTGAAAATATTAATGGGAAATCTCTCATTTCCAAATGAAGTAGGTTATACAACATTTGAAATTCGAGATGATAAAAAATCTCTACTAACAATTACATTAGAAATTTTTCCATCAAAGCTCGATTATAAAGATGACTATCGAGCACTATTAGAAGAGGTGAACGATGAAATTTATAATTTGGCATTTCATTTATTGAAAAGGACCTATTTGGGAGCATCAACAATCTATGCGACTAATCCATCTAAAAGTGAGTTTTATCGGATTCTCAATGACTCTTTTCATAGATTTATGAAGGCAATTTCTCATATTAAAAGGCAACCGCACCATACACTTATTACTCGGCATCAGCTTGTACGAGGAGAGAGGATTCGTAGGCTAGATTCTGTTGGAATGAATTACTTACGAAAAAGACCTCACTTGTTTCAAGAAGTAGGTGCAAACATGGTTCCAGCGAAAGGAATTACAGCTTATAAGGAAGTAACGTACGATACATTGGAAAATCGATTTGTTAAGTGGATGATTCAGAGAGTGGTACATAAAATCGATGATTTACTTAAAGCTTTAGAAAAAGATTCTGGATTTAAGGGTTTGTCAATTGATGATGATCTTATTCAGAACGTAAGGAAAATGAAATCTCGAATGAAAAATGAATTGAATGATCCATTTTGGAATAGGATTGGTACATTAGATCGCTCCGTCTTTTCTCTTGTTATTCAAATGGCATCTGGTTATAGAGATGCGTATCAAATTTTTCTAATGTTATCGAGAGGCCTAACACTAAGAGGACAAATCTTTAAAATGTCTGTTAAAGATGTTGCGAGGTTATATGAATATTGGACGTATTTAAAGCTTGGACAAATTCTATCTAAAAAATATGAAACAGTGGATCAAGATATTATTAAAGTTCGGCAAGATGGATTATATGTAACACTTGATGAAAGTAAAACAGCAAAAAGAACATTTAGGCATCCTGAAACAGATGAAGTGATTGAGCTGTATTTTCAAAAGAGAAATAAAGCATTACCAACTGTCACTCAAAAACCTGATACTATGCTTGCTATTGAGAAGAAAGGGAAAAACTATCAATATCAATATATTTTTGACGCCAAATACCGAATCGATTTTGCTAAAAGTGATTCCTATTATAAAAGACAGTATGGAACACCTGGTCCAATGGAAGAAGATATTAACACGATGCACCGATACCGAGATGCGTTAGTAGTAGACCAAGGTGGACCGTTTGAGAGAACAGCCTATGGAGCTTATGTATTATTCCCATGGAATCAAGAGGAAGAATATGAGCATCATCCTTTCTATAAAAGTATTGAAAAAGTAAATATTGGCGGTTTTCCATTTTTACCAAATGCAACAAAACTAGTGGAACAATTTCTTGATCATCTCATTGAAAAGAGCCCAGAAGAAATTATAAGAGAAGGGATCCTTCCAAGAGGAACAAAAGAAGAATGGAACTCCTCTTTAGATGAAAAGGTATTAGTCGGTAGTGTGAAAACAAAAAAAGACTATGAAACATATATGAAAGAAGGCTTCTATCAAATTTCTGTTTCACAATTAAAACCTAGGTGGCAAGAAACGAAACACATAGCCTTGTATGCACCGAAAAAGTGGCATGGAGAAAACGGTGGTATTCAACATGTGGCAAGAATTAAAGATATCCATATAAACAGAGAGAATCCATTATCTAGTGATGAAACAAATGATTGTGTTTATTTTGAACTAGAGCCATGGAAGAAGCTCGATCATCTCATTCGTCCAGTCGGATACGGGATTCAAACATATATGCTAACAAATATGTCACTATTAAAAGAAGTGCAAGAGCTTCCGGAATTATTTATGAAATCAAAAGAAGAACGTGCCCTTTGGAAAACGCTGCGCCGATTTACGAAACAGGTGAAAGTTGAGTTGGATCATTCTTATTTGGACGAGGCGTCTTTTATTAAAAGTTATTCTGTTCAGGATGTTCAAATTAGGATTGATTACGGGCAGGGGAATGTGATGGTTGGAAAAGAGGCTGTGTTTAAAGAGTTGCCGTTGGATTATGTTGTGAGTAATTCTTCGGTGTTGTTTAAGGTGGTTTTGGAACAATTAAAATAGATATATATGTGTTGAAAGTAATCAATATAGCAGGGGTAACATTACAGATTTTTTGGAGAGAGTTGTGTGGTGGATAAGAGATCTAATCTATTTTCATATGCGACTAGTGAGTTGTCTCAAGATGTTTTAATTTGATCCGATTCCTGTAAGTGTGTTTCTACTGGCCGGAAATATGTGACCTCCACCCTGTCAAGGTGGCGCTCTCCCTGCTGAGCTACGGGGGAAACGCTGATTTAAAGGCATTTTCACGGGTTTGTATAAACGGAATTCTATTAAAAAAGCAATGGTTATTGTAATTTATGTGACCATTTGTGACCACAAAAATTATGTCTTTAGCTGTCTGTATAATGGTAAGGTAATCACTAAAAAGTGAGCAGAAGGGAGCAGTCACATGGCTGTTCTCTTTTTCATTAGGAATCAAATATAGCCTATAAATTTTAACAAATCAGTAAAGAGTAATGTTAAAAAGTAATTCAACTGGTTGATTTTTTCTAAGGAAAATAACAGAAATACATTGACTTACAAATGTAAGTCGTGATATAACTTGATTAGGCTTACAAATGTAAGTCAAAATATAGAACAGGAGAGATTATTATCATAGGTTTAGAAAAGCTTGCTAAAACATTTGGTTTGAGCGTTAATCAGATAGCAAAGGAACTTGGGATAGGTAGGCAAACTGTTTATGATTGGTTAAAAGAGAAAAGGCGAATTCCAAAAGATAGGCTTGACCAATTGTCGAAAATACCAGAGTTCAGTCATGTAAATATGGATTTATTTCAAAAAGAAATAGATAGGGCAGATGAATTGGAAATTGAACTAGCTTACTTTCAGCATCTATCTGCAAAACATTCAGAAGAAATAGTGGATGAAGATGGAATTCCATTCATCTTAGACCCTTATTATCAAGACAGAGTAGCATTAGAGGCAGTGAAGCAAAAAGAAGGGGAACTGAAACAGAAAGAAGAGGAACTAAAACGAACAAGATTATTGTTACAAGATGATACTAATTTATTCAATGCTTTCCATCGTTCTACAGATGAGATATATTTACTCGCTTTGTCTGCATTAAATGGTACTTTTCAACAGGATTCTGCTGATAAGATAAAGGCTGTAACAAATTTACTTGTTCTCATTAACATGAATAATATGACGAATGAGTTAAATAAGGAATTGGAGGAACTCATTAAAAAACATGATATTTTCGGAGGGGCAATAGGATGAAAATAATACTGGATAATGTTGAGTATTCATCCAAGCCAAGCGGAAGAGAAATCGGTCTCATTAATAACCGTATTATCCGATGCAATGCTATTGAGATTGATGCAGCAAAGCTAGCTGAAGAGGTTGCAAAAGGAAAAACATTCATTCCTGCAACCTTTAAATCCATAGGAGACAGCATCAAAAGGTCAAAGGCAAATTGGGAATCTCAACAAGTAATAGCTTTAGATTTTGATGAAGACCTGACATTGGACGAGGCAATCAATGATATATTCTTTAAACAGCATGCTGCGTTCCTCTACACAACGTTTAGACACAAGGATAGTCACCATAAATTTCGAGTAGTTTTTGTATTGGACAAACCTTTAACTCAATACAAGGATTTTGAGCATATCATGGATAGCTTGCTTGAACGTTATCCACAAGCAGACCGAGCCTGCCGAGATGGCAGCCGTCTTTTCTTTGGTGGTAAAGAAGCTATGGCATTTGATTTTAATAATCGGTTAAAGGTATCCAGTTTCACTGGATTAGATACAACCCCTTTGCGGGACATACAGAGTCATCTTAGTAATATGTCCACCAAAAGGGTCGGCACGAGCCATGAAGCTTGCGATAGCAGTATTTATTCTACTCATATTGATTGGATAAAGGAAAAAGATATAAAGAGACTTCAAGAAGCACTAGGAACAGAACAGGTTATATTGTCTAGTAATGAAGTATACGACTATCTTAAAAGGCAAGATTTAAGAACTTTTTTAGGAATTAAGGGAAAGGGAAACTTTATTGATATCTTTCATGATGAGGATAATCCAAGTGCTTCAATCTATCAATCTAGAAAAAAGAATGGTCATTGGCTTTATAAATGTCATTCAACAAGTAATCCATTTGCAGGAACAATCCTTCATGTGGTACAGCGTCTGTTAAATTGCACTGTTGTAGAGGCAAAAAGATTTTTGATGGAGCTTTACAAAGTGGAGATATATGAAAGTGAAGCTGTGAAAGAATTCAAGGAATCTGTAGATATGTATAAGGAGTTATTAAGGTCTGATGAGTTGGAAGAGATTCATCCCTACTTCTATGAAGTGTTCAATCGATATGGACATTTGCAGGACTTATACATGTTGTTAGACTTAACGAAAGAATATATCACCAATGATTCAGACCCAAGAATTGTATTCTATCATAGTATAAGAACCTTAGCGAAACAATTTGGTAGGAGTACAAGTGCTACGGGAACAAGAATGAATTTTTTCACTCTGTTTCGAGTCACAAGGAAATTAGATGAATTAGAAATCCCTGAGTCGTTGTTGTTAGCACAGAAAGAGCATAAAAGAGAGAATCGTTTTCGGTATAGGAGCAGCACATATGAGTTGCCGATGTACACTTATGAGTTTTTTCGTCAAATCGATGAAATGTGTAGAGTTTGGTTAGAAAAAGGTTGTACAGCCAGAACTATTTCCTATGAAGGAGTTATGAGAACTTTTGGAAGACAAGAAGCGGACAAGGTCTTTCCTCAAGATAAAGGGAAAGAAATTGCACAGTTGAATGAAGAAGTGGTGTCGAATATACATTTCACTGCACTGAGCTTAATAAATTGCAAGGGTTGGGCAACAGAAAAAGAAATACTGGATAGAGTGAAGTTATACTTCAAGGGACAGCAAGAATTCAAAACTAAACAATTCAAGCGTTGTATTGCTGAGATGCTTGATGCCTATGAACTAGAGATAATCTCCTCTAACAAAAAGATAAAAGAAGAGATGGGGATAACAGAAGAAGATATGAGCAAGTCTAGTTTCCCAAAAATAATCAGAAAAAAACTTGTAAAGGATTGCCGTCCATTACAAGTCGAAGAAAAGTTAAAATTAACAAGAAAAAAACTTGTAAAGGATTGCCGTCCATTACAAGTCAAAGAAAAGAAAAAATTAATCAGTTAATAATAGTATAAATTATACACAAATAAAAGTCATCCCTATTCTTGAGAGACAGTTAGGGGATATAAATGCTGCCTAAAAAATATGAGAGAAGATAGGAAGGTGCATAACCTTCCTATTCTATTAGATTGTAATTCAAATGTTTTTGAATTTTAGTATATGTCTTTTCAACTTTTTTCGTCTGTTAGATAAACAAAATCATTTACCTTAGGTGCTTCGGAATAAGGTGCGTATGTAGATGTGAAATTTATCTAATAAAACTCTGCTTTTATTAAATGAACTTTTAAAGGTATAAAGAAGGTTGTAGCTGTACAAATGAAATAATGATAGAATTTTAAACATACGACAACAAATTAAAAGTTGGTGATAGATAAAATGGATAAGTTCAACAAAGCGCTAGATGAAGCGATTTCAGCGTGGATTAAATTAAGTGATGAGTGGGAAAAAATTGAATTAACACATTCAGACGAGATTGCAGAAAAGTATCCGTTCGATAAAGATTTTAGAGAAGTATTAGCAGATATGATGGACTGGAAAGAGAGTTTGAATAAGTAATAAACGTAGGACTTCCTTTTGGGAGTCCTTTATTTTTGGAGTTTTTTAATGAACTTAATAATAATGCATACAACCTTTTTGGAATTTCCCGACCTAGTAAAATCAAGTTATCAGAATGTGTCATAACATAGTGACATAAATAAAAGGAGAGAATCCCATGAAATATGGTTATGCAAAGGTATCGACAGTAGCGCAGGAACTGACAGTACAAACAAAGGTGCTGAAGAAGGAAAGCTGCGAAGTCATCTTTGAGGAGAAGTAGTTAGAATAATGAAATTGAATCGTTTGAATTTTTTGACTTGGAAAATAAACCAAATAATAGTATAATGTGATAGTCTCATAGAACTTGCTGTGAGGGAGATTAGTGAACTGTTGTCAAGCCTAAACCACTGAGTATTTCTTGCTGTAATCAACCAGCATGCAATTACCAAGGTTAATGCTAAGCAACACTGCATATGGACATCAACACCTCCATTTGTATTCAACAACCAATCTACTATATATTCTATAGTATAACTTATTAGTGAAAGAAGTAGTCCTTTTGTATTCCAGAAATGGATGCAGATGAAACGGAGTATGCTGGCGAGGGGTGACTGATATGGTTCAGAGTAATAGGCTACGATTACAAACCCTTGCTGGCTTTGCCCAAGTGGATAAAAAGAAGTATCCTATTAAAAGATATACTCACTTCGATAATAAAATATCATTTGAAAAAATTGAAAAAGACGTACAAAATCCATGCTGGATAGCTAGGCATGGATTTTACCCGTTCATCCATTATGAATTGAAATTCTTTAAATACAACAAAGAAGGAAAAGAGAAAAAGGTAAAAAAACGAGATATATATTACGCTTCTCATACCGATAGTTATATTTATAGATATTATGGTGAAATGCTAAATGAGTACTACAATGAAACTGCAAAAGAATTAGAAATCAACGAGGTAGCAACGGCATACAGAAATAATCTCAAAGGGAAAAGTAATATAAATTTTGCTAAGGAAGTAATTGATTTCATTAAAAGTTGTCAGCAAGCATTTATTTATGTTGCTGATTTCACTAAATTCTTTGATAGTTTAGACCATAGATATTTAAAGCGCAAATTACAGGATGTATTGAAAGTGGATAGTCTGCCTGCGGATTACTATGCTGTATTTAAAAACATTACAAAATTTAGCTCTGTAGAAAAAGATGAAATAGAAAAAGCTGTAAATGAAAAACATCTAGATGAAGAAGAGCGTAAAAATTTAACTCGGTATTTTAGTGATAAAGAATTCAGAGAGTTTAAAAAAGGGAAAATCAAAGTTAATAAGGAAAACTTCGGTATTCCTCAAGGAGCGGGTATCAGCTCGGTTTGTTCGAATATTTACCTTTTAGATTTTGACAAAATGATAAATGATTATGTAAAGGTTCATAATGGTCTATACAGAAGGTACTGTGATGATTTGATTATAGTAATACCCTTTAAGGAAGATTGGCAGTTTAGTGTCCTTGATATCCATACTGCTTATGTGGACGCTATCAAGAACCAAACTCCAAGGCTGGAGATTCAACCAGAGAAAACAGCCAAGTACATCTATACTGATAACAAAATTTTGGATGAACTCTTACAACCGTCTTTTTTAGACTATCTGGGCTTTACCTTTGATGGTAACAGTGTCAAGATTAGAGAAAAAAGTCTTTTCAAATACTATAGTAGAGCGTATAAAAAGGTACGATTATGTAATAGGAGAACAGCGAAACATAAACAAAAATCATACAGAAGGAGTCTGTATCAAAATTACACTCATCTGGGGAAGAAACGCAAAGGTCATGGGAACTTTTTGAGTTATGTGTCTAGGGCGCAGCATATATTTGATGATAATTCTGAAACAAATAATCTTATGGAACGCCAAGTTAGAAATCATTGGAAATATATAGAAAAACGCCTGACGAATCCTAAAAGTAAGTAAAATCCATCTAAGAAACGCCTTTTGCTAAACTAAACAGCATGATGGCTTTCGAGAAGGTAGACCAAGAAAGCACTCCAAGCAACAAGTGGAACATGCTTTAATGTTGCTTAAGACTCATACATACAAGGAAGTAGAAGCGATGGCGAATACAGCAGCTATGCAGAATTGCAAGTTTGAAGACATCGCACCAGTTGCTGGAGTGGAATAAATAACACCATAAGGAGAGACTCTTAATTGAGGTTCTCCCTTTTTTCGTATATTGGAGCGGATAATTGAACATGGGGTCGTAATTTCACCACATAGTTACACATACTAATAAAATCCTTCTTTTATCTTGTATGCTACAGAATGAAATATAACGTGTCTAGCGCTTCGGAATTTCGGGGTTAAAACGTCAATCTACTATAAAAATTTAGTGAAATTGAAATGTTCAATAATTACTGAGGGGGGATAAACCTTGGCTACTGTGATATATATGGTACGTCGTGCTGAATCTCCATTTAAATTTGGAGAAGAAAGAACTAGAAGATTGTCTAAAGAAGGTAAAATAGCCACAAGAAAAGTAACTGAATTATTAACTGATAAGGATATTGATGTAATTGCTTCAAGTTCCTATACAAGAGCAGTACAAACTGTACAAGACCTTGCTTTCCATGATTTTATGAAGTGTAATAAGTCCGCACCCCTCTGTTTATGCGCTGTGAATTTAGGTTATTCTGTTTAAAAATAAGAAGTGCAAGCATTTTTAACTTGCACTTCCTTTATCGACCCGATACTATATCATTCCATTTTTCTTTATGCTCAAATTTTAATGCTCCATCTACCTTCAAGTTTTCCACATAATAATTTACAAATTCGAAAGTATCATCCAAAAGTCGAAGGTAGTATTTTATAGAGGAGTTTAGACCGTTGACTATTATTTGGCAACCGTGTAAAGACCGAATTCTTTGTATTTCCTGTTGTATTTCTTCGTATTCATCCTCTTTATGACCTACAGTTGAAAGAATATAGTACCTCTGGATTGGATGGATTTTGAACTTTTCAAAAGCATCTCTTACCATCTGTGCGGTCACTTTATGCCCATGTTTAATTTCTGCACCTTCGAAAACTCTTCCTTTCTCATCCCTAATTTCAAGGTCACCAACACTTCCAGATTGAGAGTCGGCAGAAGTATGAGATTCTAAAGGCATTAATGTTTTCCCTTCAAATCTTTTTACTTCTTTCATCATACATTGATAAGCGGAGTAAATCGCTAGTACTGGTAATCGGGATGCTCCTCTGGAATGATATCTGAAATTAAAGTGTGTTTCTAAGTAGTTAGCAATATTTTCAATAGTTAGAGATGAAGGCTTGGCTAGTTCTATATTTTTTTTATCTCTTTCGATGATTAACTGATTGAATATATATAATAAGTACTTATCAGCATCCGCACCATTTTCTTCAACATTATTCAATATACTTAAGAATGCTGTTTTTAATTCTAATGGTCTAATGCTTCCTCGATATTCTAATAGGTAGGGAGCATTTTGTTCAAGCGAACGAGTTAACCATCCACTCTCAGACATTGCAGGGAAATTTGCTGACTTCATAAAGGGAGTAATAAATCTCGTATCAATACCACGTCCAGAGTATCCATTTGGAAGATTGTCTTGGTGATATCTAATGTCTTGCTCGGGGTGAACAATCTTATGAGTTAAACTTGTTACTATAACCGTTAGAACACCTTTTGCCTTTTCCGAGAACTCTATAATCTTGTTTAAAATACTAATTTCTTCATCTGAAAATTCATCACAAAGGGAAGTATCTTCTTCAGCAACCAATGTAATAGCTTTATCATACGTTGACTGTAACGCTTCTGTATGTGTTGTCATCTCTAGTGTTTTCCCCCTTAAAATTAATTTTACTAACTTTAGGTTGTTTATTGAAAAATTGCTTTTTGATTTCTTTTCCAATTTCCGCCACCATAGGAACGCACACTGAATTTCCAATTTGTTTATATTGTTCACCGAGTGAACTTACTCTCTTAAAGTTTTCTGGAAAGCCTGTAATTCTATAGCATTCATCTATGGTTAATTTCCGTACTCTTCCGTCTACAAAAATAAAAAATCTACCCGATGTTTCTTGTGAAGGTAAAGTAGGATGTACACCGTCAACAGAATAGATACGGTTGGGTTGTTTATGAACCCTAGAAAGATGCTCGGTATTCGGTCTAACACCAGCAACCCTTATTTTTTTATTTCTATACCCAGCAAAGATAAGTCCCGACTTCTGTACTGTAGGGTTAATAAGGAGGCTGTATTCAGTATCATCTAAGTATTCAAAGTCTCCCTCGGTATCAAGAAAGCCTCTTAGAATCGGTCTTTCAGCGGTATTTAAATTATCAAAATCAAATTGTTTATCTTTCGATGCGACAATAATAATACGTTCTCTGTTCTGCGGAACTCCAAAATCACTTGCATTCAAAACCTTCCAATTAACCTCATAGTCTAACTGACGTAAACTTTTGAGGATAACTTTTAGGGTATTACCTTTATCATGATGTACTAGATGCTTTACATTTTCTAGTAGAACCACGCTTGGCTTTTTAGCCTTTATTATTCGCAAAATATCAAAAAACAACGTACCTCGTGTATCTTCGAATCCTAATTGCTTTCCAGAGATACTGAAAGGTTGGCAAGGGAATCCAGCGCTGAGTATATCAAAATCATCAATATCCTCTGCATCTATTTTTGTTATATCCCCTTCTGGCATCTCTCCGTAGTTAGCAAAATAAGTTTCTTTACAATTATCATTTATTTCAGAAGAAAAAACACATTTAAATCCCGATTGTTCAAGACCAAGTCTAAATCCACCTATTCCAGCGAAAAGGTCTATAAATTTTACTTCCATGTATAAGCACCTCGTGAATCTAGATTTTGATATCTTTCATTATAAACGAAAATACGAAAAAATGTTCTGTTTTTTACTGAATTCGACAAAGAAAAATAAGTTTTAATTGTTATTAATTGGAATAGTTTGCAGAGGTAGTACGGAATAAGATATATATTAAAAAGGTATCATACGTTACTAGGATTCAATCTTAAGGCATATTGTGAAAGCTTACTGATGATGCAGTTGTCCATTAGGTAATACCAAACCACACACATCCACAAATAAGCATTTGGTAAATGTTCGATACGACTCCAATAAAAGGTATAGTTTATTGTGGTAAAGTGATAAAACATGCAGTAATACACTGAAGAAGTTCGAGACGATAATCGATAACAAGAAGAATCCTGTTAGAATGAAATAAAATGATTCATATAACCGCTTTTACCATGTTGTTCTCGATTGGTAAGATGTAAATCTAGAGCTTGCCTTAAATTTACAACTGATAAGTATTGATAATTTGTAAATCTAAAACTAATAATCTAATTAATTTACAAATTGTAAATTAAACCCCTGATTTTAAATTTACAATAATGCTATCCTTGATTCATCAGATAAGTACGGAAGGAACGGTGAACATGAACATAGCATATATCAGAGTATCAACAGTTGAACAAAATGAAGCAAGACAAGTCGAAGCGATGAAACAATACAACATAGATAAGGTATACCAAGAAAAGGTGTCTGCTAAGAATACAGATAGACCAAAGCTACAAGAGATGTTAGATTTTGCAAGAAAAGGTGATACAATCTACGTTGCAGACTTCTCTAGATTAGCACGCTCCACAAAAGACTTGTTAGAACTAGTTGAACTATTAGAATCAAAAGGGGTTCAACTTGTATCAATTAAAGAGAATATCGATACTTCAACGGCAACAGGTAGACTAATGTTAAAGATGATTAGTGCTATTAACGATTTTGAACGTGAAAATATGCTTGAAAGACAACGTGAAGGCATTGCGATAGCTAAAGCAGAAGGAAAGTACAAAGGACGAAAAGAAGTATCAATCCCAGACTTTGACAAGAATTATCAACGATATATGAATCGTGAAGTATCAAAGACTCAATTAGCAAAGGAACTAGGAGTATCAAGACCAACACTAGACAAGTTAATCAAAGAGCATCAACAAATGAGTTAATAAAGGACTCCCCAAGGGGTCTCTTTTCGTTTGTCCTTGATAAGGGGCATGTTTATGTATTTACAAACTCATAAGATGAATACACTTTGATTCTGCTAACCCCCCACCATTTCCACATTTTCAATGGGGTCATAGGTGGGAAAAGGGATAGGCTACTGCACTCACATGGCATAGAAAATTCAAGTATTGCTGAGGGTGATTCTAAGTGAATTGAATATAAGTAAAACATGATTAAATCAAGGTTTTCTGCATCTGTTGCAGCAATGTTCTTAACAACAGAAGCAGTTGTTGCTTATAAAACAGAATTAATTGTATCTGGAATCTCTTTGAATTATGCTGTTATAAACGTAAAAATTTGTATGCATTTATGCGTTAAAATGATAGCAAGTGTTAATATTTTCATTGGAATTTATAGAACTAAATGAAGCAAAACAGCCAAACATAAAAATGTGGCTGTTCTTTTGTTTCATTTAGAAATAGATAGATGAGAACGCTATTTTATATAGAGAGTTGTTGTTTAACTGTGCTTATGTAAAATAACATCTTACAATAAATTATAAAATCGGTCATATTAAGACTTTATGTCGTATTATTTTATTGCTATTTGGTTTTTACCGAAATGAGTATTTAAACTGCTACCAGAACGAGGATGAAAAGTTAGCGGATAAATGATTCATTTTAAGTTGCTGTTTTAGTGGTAGCCGCTATACGCTCTTGTTCCCAATGAATGAAAATTTTTCTAGTAAGTTTTCTTATGTGGGCAACAGTCTGTATACTGATACCATACTTTGCTGCTAGTTCTTTTCTCGTAGCGCTGTTATTTTCCTGCGCTTCTCTAATCTCGTTGAATTGTTCTTGTGTTATAGACACTGCCACTTGCTGTCCATCAATACAATACATTTGATAGCTATTACATTCAGACAGTTCATCATTATTGTCAGCTATTTCATCGTTTATATTGAACTCTGGGTTAAGTTTGTTTACTAATATTCCTTCAATAAGTAGGCGCTCATATTTTTTCATAGGGGCATAGTAAATACCTATGTATGTAATGAGACTAGCGAACTTTGCAGAATTCCCAACACTGTAAGCATGCTGCTTTATTCTTTCTTTAAGGGTTGTGGACTCACCAACATAAATGACATTTTCGTTTTCATCAAGCAGGAGGTATAATCCAGCTTTATTTTCAATCATGCCTTTTTCAGCCTTTGTGTACCTTTTAAAACTTATATTATAAGTTGTAATATCATTGTCATACCCGTAGGTAACTGTCATTTCATAATTTACACTTGTTCTCACCTTAAACACCCTCCTTTTAATGTAGTATGTTCAAAAAAATACATTTGTAAAAGTATCATGAAAATAGATAGACGTGAAAATTCCGTATATATGAGCTAATGAATCGCTCAAAAAAGTAATCCTTATCGCATGGAAATGAAGCATAGAAAATCTGATTTTAAAAAGTGTATAAATTAGTTTTGCAGTGTATCCAAAATGTAAGAGGGATTGTGAAGGTATTCGTGTATCCGTTAAGAAATAAAACAAGGGAGATATGAGACATCTGTAAGAGATATTCAATAATGAATACCTCAGAGTGTAGAGAAATTTCTTTTCTCTACAAATGGAAGTTGAAGAAATAGGAGTTTTGTTTTATATCATTTGAATAATTGTAAGAAGAGTCTTTTCTTTTTTTATAGTAGGTATGTGGTATTGTCGCCGTATGAAATTTACCCAATAATATCAGTAATTATCTATTATAATAAAACTACCATATACAGCACAGTTAAGGACTCCAAGGAGGCTCTTAACGATGAAAGGAAGCGTCAAAAAAGATAAGAAAACAGGAAAGTATTTTTATATTGTAGATATTGGTATTGACCCTCTAACAGGTAAGAGAAAGCAAAAGAAGAAAAGAGGATTTGCTACCAAAAAAGAAGCAGAAGATGCTTTAACAATGCTGCTTTCAGAAGTTCATACTGGAACATATGTAGAACCTAGCAAACTTCTCTATGGTGAATATCTGGAAAGTTGGTTCAATACCAAGAAGCACAGTGTTGGTATTCAAACTGCGAAAGTACTGAAAGGGTATTTAAACAGTCGCATCATTCCTTCTCTAGGCAACGTCAAATTAGCCAAGTTAACATCATTGCATATGCAAAACTACGTTAATTCACTACGGGACGAAGGTTTAAAGAGAGGAACAATTGAGAAGATAATCAAAGTTATTAGAAACTCTCTTGAACATGCAATAGATTTAGAGTTAATCACCAAAAATGTTGCAGCTAAAACCAAGTTGCCTAAAGTTGATAAGGAAGAGTTAACTGTATGGAATGAACAGGAAGTACAGTTGTTCTTAAAAGCTGCACAGGATAGTAGATATTCTATCGTCTTTCATATGGCTCTTGTAACTGGCATGCGACAAGGTGAGTTGCTAGGGTTACGGTGGAAAGATGTTGATTTAGAAAAAGGACATTTAACCATTAGCCAAACATTAAGTCATGATGGAAAAACGTTCTTGCTTGGAGGAAAGACGAAATCAAGTTTAAGAAAGATACTATTACCTGCATCAACAATAGCAAAGCTAAAGAAGCATAGAGCAGTCGTATTGAAAGAGAAGTTGAGTCAAGGTGAGGAATACCAAGACAATGACTTGGTGATGTGTACGCCTTCTGGAACACCAATTAATCCTGCTAATGTTAGACGAAGTTTAAATGCTCTGATTCAGAAAGCAGCTGTTCCGAAGATTCGCTTTCATGATTTACGTCATACACATGCAACTTTGTTATTGGCTAAAGGTGTGAATGTAAAGGTGATTTCTGAGAGGCTAGGACATAGTAACATTAAAATCACATTAGATACTTATTCGCATGTATTGCCAACAATGCAAGAAGATGCGGTTAACAAAATAGAAGAGATTTTGTAGGGAATGTGACCAATTCTGTGACCACTGGTGTTGTTGAGTATGCGAGTAAATAAATAAAAACCGCATCAAACGTTGATTTGACACGGTTTCTGTACTTATGACCCCGGAGAGGCTCGAACTCACGACCTCCACCCTGTCAAGATGGAGGTTCTATTCTTTTTTTCTCTGACGCTCTACAACAAGCTTTTCAAAACATGCTCTCAATTACTCTTTAACTTCCGTCTTGTATAATAACAAACCCAAAATTTTTTAAGCCCCACTACATATTATCGCTTTGTTCAAGAATACATGGAGATCACTTCCTTTTTTGCTTTTAAACGTTACATATGTTCCAAAAACCACACCTTTTATTTATCCAAAAAGAAATTTAACAATCCCCCTTGAACCTCCCCCAACGTCACCCCCTACGATAAAAAAGAAAACACAAGAAAGGGGGATTCCATGAAAAGCACCACAAAAGAAAAAAGAAATATCGTCATCATGTTACTATTCTCAGCTGTTGTAGGTATCTTTTCACCATTGTTTATGTACATAGCAATGGCCCGTAAAAACGAAGTATACAAATACCACTGTCGAAAAGCATTTAACTTTCATTTATTGATATTTCTTCTATTTAACATTAGCTCACGTATAAGCCAATTTTTATTCTGGATTGTGTTTACTTTTGAAGTAATCCAAGTAGGAATCGTTGCATGGAAAGTCATCCGTAATCACCCATACCGCTATCTCATTCGAATTCCATTATTCAAAGAAGACAAATACGTTATGGAAGGAGAATAAATGATGAATACAGAATTGGAAACAAAGAAAAAGAAAGTTGTTATTGCGATATTCGCTTTTCTCGCTGCTGTCTATTTAATGATGCGAAAAAGAAAACAAAATGATTTGTACTATGGTGATGAGGAATATGATAGCTGCGGAAATCCCACTCGGAAAAATTACACGTTTTTATTGCTTGTAGTATGTTTGTTTCAGCTAGGGATGCAAATGAAAAATGATAAAGGTGTATTAGCAAATGTTTCCGATATGATTCAACATGTAATTAAGAAACGGAATGTTGAGTTATAAAAATAAATCGAAAAGCAGGTGAAAACATGTCCTGGACAATTAGCGAGTTCGCTAGTATAGGTGATGTAACAGTACGAACGCTTCGTTATTATGACAAAATCAATCTATTAAAGCCAAGCGATTATACAGAAGGTGGACATCGTTTATATGTGAAAGATGATTTATATGTATTGCAACAAATTCAAGCATTGAAGCATTTGGGTTTTTCGCTGGGGGAGATTCAAAATATCATTTTACAGAATGATATTCCTAAGGAAAATTTTATGGAGCGGATTCATTTTCAAAGAGAGTTACTTTTGGCAGAACAAGAACGAATTGCGAAGGTGCTCAAACATATGGATGAAATGGTAGAGGTAGTGCAAAAAGAAGAAAGGATTGATGTACCTTTATTTTGTTCTTTCTTACAAACATTCATAATGGAAAAGGAAAATAGAGAGTGGTTAGAAGAACGAGGGATACAAGATATTGATGATAAAGAATTAAAATTGAAATTCAATCAGCGGTTTATGAGTTTAATCAAACAGATAAAGAGATATAGGGAAGAGAAGAAGGATCCATTGCATACTGATGTTCAAGCGGTTGTGAAAGAGCTTTATTATTTAATAGAAAAAATTATTCAGAGTGCTGGTGTACTACAAGGTGACCTTGTAAATATTACGAAACAGGATGATATTCTATTAGCTAAATTTCCTGCTGTGTTGACGAAGGAAGAAGAGCAGTATTTGAAAGAAGTTATGAAGAATATGCAGTGATGAAAAGACACTTTAACAAGCCGTATGTAATTTTAAAATAGAATCACGCTGTTTATAAAAAAGATGAACCGAAAACTAGTGGTGATTTTCGGTTTTTTCTATAGTTGAGTTAGGATATAATATTGAAAAATCAAAAGGGAGGGGAATAGAATCGAACACACTGAATTTATTCTATCAAACGAAAGAATGCTATTAAGAGAACTCACAAATCATGATTGGATTGATGTTCATAAATATGCTTCGCAAGATAAAGTTTGTGAATATCAACCTTGGGGACCTAATACAGTAGAAGATTCAAAGGACTTTGTTAAGCAAGTGATTAAAGATGCTTCTCAAGAACCAAGAACAAGATATGTATTTGCGATTGTTGAGAAGGACATTGAGAGAATGGTTGGAGCTGGGGAGTTAAATATTAGAGATTTTACAAATAAAAATGGAGAAATTGGCTATATTGTTAATCCGGATTATTGGGGAAAGGGATTAGCTACAGATGTTGCTAATCTATTGATTGATTTTGGCTTCTCCGAACTCAAGCTTCATAGAATATATGCTACTTGTGATCCTAGGAATATAGGTTCATCAAAAGTATTAGAAAAGGTCGGAATGACTAAGGAAGGAAGAATGCGTGAGAACTTGTTAATAAAAGGTGGTTGGAGAGATTCCTTACTATACAGCGTTTTGGAAAACGAATGGAAAGAATAAATTTACAAATCTTATTCAACTAAATGGTGCTTGAATAAGTAATTACAAAACCATCAAGTTTTTTATTAACGAGTCATTCAATTTAAAACAAGAAGAGCATGTTTTGATTAATCTTTTTCGAAACGGGCTCTTTTCTTCATTTATTAAGGTCAATAGCATTATCGCAATTAAACTTTATTTCAAAGCTACACCATAATGAATTTGTTAAGGTGCCTTTATCGTTTGTGTATAGACACTATAATGAAGGAGGAACCAAAACATCGGAGGGAATTCAAATGCCAACCTACAACAAACTAGTACGTGACCGCATCCCAGAAATAATTAAACATAATGGAAAAACCCCAATAACAAGAATACATAGAAGAAATAGGTAAGAAAATAGAGGAAGAGCTAACGAAGTATTTAGAGGCGGGAAAGAAAGAGCATAAGGTAGAAGAACTAGCAGATTTACTAGAACTCATAAACGCACTAGCACAGCATGAAGGTGTAACGCTTGAAGATGTGGAAAAAGTACGGAAACAAAAAGAGAAAAAATGCGGTGGTTTTCAGGAGCGAATCTTTTTAGTTATGACAATGAAGTCATAAAAATAAGACCGTCTATTGACAGTTTTTTTCTTAAGAATTCGAGTGTCATTCCTTATTTTTGTTGCTTATTATTTTGATGCTCAATGCAACAAAGACAATTCCTATTATTTTCATTATGGTGTTACCTATGTTTCCAAAACTATTAACTGTTAAACCTATTAAAAAGGCTCCCAATAGACAGAGAAATATACCAAATAACGTTTTCAATATATGCAGCACCTAAATTCGTTATAATATTTTTGGGATTTTATTAATCACTTTATTAATTGGATATTTTTACATAATATCCTTCTTGTACTTTAGTTAAGGTACATGATGACTAAAGTTCAGCTTAACTTCGAAAGCATATATTAGCTTTAAACAGTTTTAGAAGTTCCAAGTACTTCACAAGGTGTTATAAAATGGATATATATTACATGGGGAAAGAGTACGATTTGATGGGGAGGCTTCCAAACGCATATGGATAAAGGAGGAAATTTGCAGTTAACGACTCAAGCTCTTGAGATAATGAATAACGGGATTGCGGTTACAAGCCACGATGGAACAATCACATTCAGCAATCAATCATTCTGCAGCATGTTAAACAAAACAGAAAAAGAAATAACGGGTAAGCACATATCGACGATTATTCCTAATTGTAAACAGCTAGTAGTGAATCAAAATGATAGTTTGCATCAGTACGAAAGCAAGATTGGTAACCAAGTGTTCACTGTGAATGAATCCCCTGTATACCAGAATGGGAAAGAGAACGGGTCGATTGTCATTCTAGAAAATAAGGGGAAAAGCGTATCGTCTTTAGAAAGTGCTATTAGCCGATATGAAAATGCGTTGAATTTACTGTCTGAATGTATTATAGGGGTGAATGAGCAAGGGATCATCAATTTTTTTAGTGGTGCTTATGCGCAATTTTTAGGAATTGAGGACCCGAAGGAAGCGATTGGGAAGCATTGTACGGAGGTTGTTGAGAATACGCGGATGCATATTATTGTGAAGACGGGACAGGTGGAAATTGGGCATATTCAGCGTGTGAATAGTCGGAATGTTATTGCAAATCGCATTCCTATTATGAAGGAAGGGAAGGTTATTGGTGCGATTGGTAAAATCATGTTTCATGATATCCAGCAGTTTAAAGCTTTGGGGGATCAGATTCGTGCAATGGAATCAAAGCTATCATACTATCAAACTGAATTAAAGCGGCTGCAAGCAGGAAGGTTTTCGTTTCAAAGTATTGTAGGAGAGAGTGCGAAAATGGAAGAAGTGAAAACGATGGCTTTGAAGGTTTCGAAAAGTCGGTCTACGGTTTTGATAAGAGGAGAAAGTGGAACGGGGAAGGAGCTTTTTGCCAATGCGGTTCATCATGCGAGTCCACGTGCTGATGGTGCATTTATTCGGTTGAATTGTGCTGCGATTCCGAGGGATCTTTTAGAAGCCGAATTGTTCGGATATGAAGAGGGTGCTTTTACTGGAGCGAAAAAGGGCGGTAAGCCTGGGAAGATTGAGCTGGCTCATAAGGGAACGTTGTTTTTGGACGAGATTGGCGATATGTCTTTGGACATGCAGGTGAAGTTGCTTCGGGTGCTGCAAGAGAAAGAGATTGAAAGAATTGGCGGTACAAAAACGCATAAGATTGATGTCCGCTTTATTGCGGCGACGCATCGAAATCTCCGTGAAATGGTGCAAAGAGGAGAATTTAGAGAGGATTTATATTATAGGCTACATGTGTTTGGAATTGATATTCCGCCGCTAAGAGAGCGAAAGGAAGATATCGTACATTTAACGGAATTTTTAATTCGGAAGTTGAATGAGGAGCTTGGGAGTAGCGTTCTTTCGTTAGATGAGAAAGTAAGGGGCATACTCATGGAGCACGATTGGCCAGGGAATATTCGGGAGCTAGAGAATGTGCTGGAGAGAGCGATGAATGTTGTGGAAGGAACGGTTATTCACGTGCATCACCTTCCTGTTTATTTACGGCAAAAGAATTTAGAAGAGGCGCTAAGTTGTGAGGGATATCAAGAGGAGAGCGAGATAAGCTATTCACTGCAGGCGGAAGTGGAAATGGCTGAAAAACGGGTGATTGCGAGAGCTTTGGAAAAGACAGCTGGAAATAGAAAAGAGGCAGCGGAGCTTTTGGGGATTCATCGGGCTAGCTTATATCGAAAAATAGAAAGGTACGGAATAGGATGAAGGAATGTAAAGGGCAAATAGGCCCTTTTTTTGTTTGGTTTACGGTAATCACTACTGTCTCATTTTTGCGACGTTTTCTTATATATGCGACATGGTCGCTGTAATTTGTAGCACAAATGCGACATGTGAAGGTGTACATGTAAGGGAGAATCGGGGCTTGTCCCTGCAGGAATAAGGAAATGGGGAATGAATCGATTTTTGGCATAACTCTTGCTATATAAAGTGAAACTTTAATCAGTGGGGGGGCTTCATCCCCCACTGATTATTAGTTGAACCAATCGGGCTTTTACGGGCAGTTAATCTCCCGCCTATCTGCCTCGCTTCTTTCTGAATCTTAAGGTGGGAGTCTTACTGCCCGTTAATGCGGGATAAATAAAAAGAATTGTAATAGAAAGGGGATGGAAGCCAATGCTGGAGAATCAGAGTTTGCCACATTTTCTTATGCAAAGTATCGAAAAGTCGCCTGATAAGGTGTATCTACAATTTGAAGAACAAAGGGTTACGTATGAGGAGCTTTATCATCGGATTACAAGAGCTGCAGCGGGATTTAGTGAACTTGGCATTCAAAAAGGTGACAAAGTTTGTATTATGCTTCATAACAACCCTGAATATCTGGATGTATGGTTTGCTTTATCTTTTATGGGAGCAATTGCGGTACCTCTTAATGTGCATTTAAAGGGAGAAGGTTTGCAATATATTGTATCTCATTCCGATTGTAAGTTAATGATCGTTGATAAGGAATTTGTTCCTCAAATCGCTTCTTGTTTACCATTTATACAAAGGGAAATTGGAATTGTTGTCTACGGTAATGATGAAAGCGTAATCATTACAGGTGATGGTAAAGAACGGTCGGTAATCGGATTGAAAGACGTATTGAATACAAATCATCACTATCTTCCAAATGAATCTGTTTCCTCCTCTTCTATCAACAGTATCCTTTACACCTCTGGAACGACTGGATTACCGAAAGGGGTCATGTTAAGTCATTCTGCTTATGTCAATTCTGCAAAGTCATTCGCTACCTATATGGTCGGCGCGAATTCGCAAGATATTTTATTTACAGCGCTGCCGCTATTTCATATTAATGCTCAAGCTCATACAGTACTCGGTGCTATTTCTTCCAATGCGACGATTGCTCTTGGAAAGAGGTTTAGTGCTTCACGTTTTTGGGATGAAATTCGTAGTCATGGCACAACTATTTTCAACTCTTTAGGGTCGATGATTCCGATTCTTTGTAAGCAATCGGAAAAGGAAACCGATTATGAAAATCCAGCAAGGGTGACGGCTTGTGCTGCTACGCCTAAGGAATTTTGGAAGCCGTTTGAGGAGAGGTTTGGCGTTCGGATTGTGGAAGGTTACGGATTAACGGAAACGACGGGGTTTTGTGTAACGAATCCATTGAACGCTAATAAGCCGCCTTCTATCGGAAAACCGTATTCTTATGTAGAGACAAAGATTGTGAATGAGGAAGGAAATGAAGTACGGGCTGGTGAAATCGGAGAGATTTTCATTCGTGCTTTACAAGGACAAACATTCATGGACGGTTACTATAAAATGCCGGATAAAACAGAAGAAGCGATGGAAGGAGGATGGTTCCATACTGGGGACCGCGGTTACCAGGACGAGGAAGGTTACTTATACTTTTGCGATCGAATTAAGCAGTGTATTAGGAGGCGTGGAGAAAATATCTCGTCTTGGGAAATTGAAAAGGTCGTGAATAACCATCCGAAAGTGCTTGAATCAGCTGCGATTGGTGTTCCGTCAGAAGTAGGGGAAGAAGATGTCAAATTATATGTGATTGTAAAGCAAGGAGAAACGCTGTCTCATGAAGAGATTATCGATTGGTGTCAAGAACGCATGGCTTACTTTATGGTGCCGCGATACGTTCAGTTTCGTGAATCTTTCCCAAAAACTGCGACGGAACGGATTCAGAAGTTCAAGCTGCAGGAAGAAGGAATCGGTACTGCTTGGGATCGCGAGCAGGCAGGGTATGTCATTAAAAGAACGAGTTGAGGTGCCCTATTACATATTAGAAAGAAGGGATTGCATTGGAAAATAAGCGAGTTGTTTCATGGTCCAAAGAAAAAGGAATCGCCACTATTATCATTGATAATCCTCCTGTGAATGTACTGAGCTACGCGGTGATTGAGCAAATGACGGCGGTGGTCGATGAAATTGAAAGAGATGATGAAGTTATTGTTGTAATCCTAATAGGTGCTGGAGAAAAAGCTTTCGTTGCTGGAGGGGACATTAAGTCATTTCCGGAATGGATTGGGAAAGGGAGTGAATATGCAGAGGAAAAATCATTGTGGCTCCAGAACCCATTAAATAAAATAGAAAGCCTGCCGAAGCCTGTCATCGCTGCGATTAACGGATTAGCGCTTGGGGGCGGGTGTGAATTAGCTTTATCATGTGATTTACGGATTATCGAAGAACAGGTCCAAATCGGGCTTCCGGAAGTAAAGTTAGGTTTGTTTCCGGGTGCGGGAGGAACGCAGCGTTTGCCTCGCTTAATTGGAACTGCGAGGGCAAAAGAAATGATGTTTACTGGTGAACCGCTCGGTGCTGAAGAGGCCTTGCAAGTTGGCTTGGTGAATCATGTTGTTCCGCGCGGCGAAGCGTTGAATAGAGCGAAGGAACTGGCTGCGAAGATGGCTCGATTTTCTCTTCCTGCTTTGTCGTTGATGAAGCAATCTATTAATAAAGGATTATCGTATTCTCTTGAGGAAGGGCTAAAAATAGAGGCTGAAAATTTTGGCCATGTCTTTCAAACGAGTGATGTAAAAGAGGGAGTGGGTGCTTTTATAGAAAAGAGAGTCCCGCTTTTTCAGCATAAATAAAAAGAATACGATGTCTGCCTTTGGTAGGCATCGTAACAACATATCAAGGCATAAAACAAATTTGAGAGAATTGAGGGGGGACTAGGGATTATGGATTTATTGATTGTACTGTTATCGCTTGGCTTGCTTATATTTGTTGCTTACCGGGGATTCTCAGTCATTTTATTCGCTCCGTTATGTGCTTTGCTGGCTGTATTTTTGACTGATCCAGCGCTCGTTTTACCGTTCTTCTCTAATGTCTTCATGGTGAAGATGGTCGGATTTATAAAATTATATTTTCCTGTGTTTTTGCTTGGAGCGATATTTGGTAAAGTGGTTGAGATCACTGGAATCGCAGAAAAAATCGCGAAAATTATCATCCGTTTTATAGGTGTGAAAAGAGCTATTCTCTCCATCGTGTTAATGGGAGCGATTCTTACATACAGCGGCGTCAGTTTATTTGTCGCAGTATTTGCGATTTATCCATTTGCGGCACAATTATTTCGCGAAGCGGATATTCCGAAACGTCTCATTCCAGCGACAATTGCATTCAGTGCATTTACGTTTTCGATGGATTCTCTTCCTGGATCGCCTCAAATTCAAAATGTAATTCCAACTACATTTTTTAAAACAAATATTTATGCAGCACCTACATTAGGAATCATTGGTGCATTGTTTATTTTTATATGCGGCATGCTGTATTTGGAAAGGTGTAGGAAGAAGGCAGCGGCTAAAGGGGAGGGTTATTCCGGAAAAGGTGATGCGGCTTCTGAAATGGCTGCGACAACTAGCGCGCAAGCGGAACCAACGCCGATTGTTACAGGTGATGCGATTCCAGCTCGTTACTGGTTGGCTTTTCTACCGCTCGTACTAGTTGGGGTGATGAATAAAGTTTTTACAGAGTTCATTCCTGTTTGGTATACGAAGGGATTTGATTTTGCATCTATCGGTTTGAAGGAGTACGGAACAATTGATATGGCGCAAGTTGTCGGTATTTGGTCAGTGGAAATCGCGCTTCTTATCGGTATACTGAGTGCTATATTATTAAACTTCCAAGCGGTAAAAGAACATTTTCAATCGATTACAAGTGTGGGTGTAAGTGGTTCCATCTTAGCTGCGATGAACACTGCAGCCGAGTATGGATTCGGTGCCGTTATTGCGGCTTTACCTGGCTTTGTTATGATCCAAAATTATTTGACTGGGACATTTTCCAATCCTTTAATCAACGGAGCGGTTATGACGAATATATTGTGCGGGCTAACAGGATCAGGATCGGGCGGAATGAGTATTACATTAGGCTTAATGGCAGACAAATATATTGAAGCAGCAGCGAATTTTGGTATTCCGTTAGATGTACTGCATCGTGTTATCGCAATGGCAGCAGGAGGTATGGACACTCTTCCTCATAACGGAGCGGTTATCACGTTGCTTGCAGTGACAGGATTAACGCACCGGGAAGCTTATAAAGAGATTTTCGGTATTACTTTAATTAAGACGGCTGCTGTTTTCTTCGTTGTTGGCGTGTATCTGATGTTTTCTATTGTATAAGCGTGTATAAGCCATCATTTTATGAGTGATGGCTTGTTTGTATGTCTTCAATGACATCCTTTATTGTTGCTTTGGAATAAAGTTTGATCATTTTCTCCCTGTGTTGCTCCATAATCGCGCCCGATTGTGGAAGATCAAGATGAGATTATTGCCTTTTGCTTGTTAAACTAAAGCCCCCTTTACTTTAAGTACAGGACTTCACAATCTTTTTTTACACCGCATTAAACTCAATCCCTAAATGTGTTGTACATGCAAAAAGACGCCTTCTTATTTAAGAAAAGCGCCCGACTGTTAAACAATGAAATATGCGAAAGATCTCTCTGCAAATACGTTCTAATTTATTTGACTATCACACCCGTTTAGCCATCCATAAAGCAGGAAAATCACCCGCTTCACCATAGAGAATGTAAAGGGGTTTCACACCTTCAATACTGCTTCTACGGCTGGGCGAGGAAGGTCGCTGAATTATGGTGCTTTAGGACCAATCAACGCCACCCCAAGAGGATTGCAACTTTCGCAACAGAACAATTTGGCCGAGATGATATGTATCGTGCATCATGATATTGCTGAGTAAACGCTCAATAGAGTACCTGTTAGCTGCATACGGAGCTTTTAACTTTTCATCGTTAAGGTCCGCAATGACCGTTTTTAATTTATTCATGACTTCATTGAGGCGCTGCACTGTCTGGGCCCACCCAATTTCGTCTTCTGGATCCCCCGGATTTCCAAAGGTTTCTTCATTGTCTTCTGCCTTATGCGGATTCTCTGTGACCTTGATTCGATGGATTACGTCTTCATTCCAAAATATCAAGTGGTTGACAATCTGCCAAATCGAATTACTGATTCCCGAACTTGTCCATGCTGCCTCGGCTGCGCTGACTCCATGAAGCGCCTGATCCATGGATGCAAACCAATCATTCTCATGACAATGCATGTCGAGTTGTTCTAAAAACATTTTGGTTACAACTTGCATACAACCAATCTCCTCACTGTTTAGTGTAATCTTTCAAAGTTAAAAGACAAGAAAAAATCTGACTATAGTATAATTAATCGGTCCTAAAAAGGTAAAAACCAAATCCAAGTGGTCCCTTACATATTGGACATACCTTTCTCTCCAGCTTCTAATCCTCTCCAACATGGCAGGGTAATCCGAAATTTCCGGGTGACGATAACAATAATCCTCAATCAATTTCAAAAAAAGCCATTCATACGCATAAAATAACTTTCATTTTCGACTGTCGGCCATATAACGAAAAAATATTCTCAATGAAATACTCCATTCTTTTATTTTGAGAATACAACAAAACCATGATTACTATGACTTATTCGGCTCATCCAGCTTTTATTCCTTCATCATGACAAATAAAGTACCCTATAGGGCAGACCTTTTTAAGTGTCTACTCTATAGGGTACATTTTATTTTTCTGGTTGACCTGTTGACTAAACTACAAACCTGGCCTTTGATTTTATAAGTGGCTTAATTCATATAATGCTTTGGCATAGATAGCTGTCGCTTTGATTAAATCATCGATTTCTATAAATTCATCAATTTGGTGAGAGCTATCTACCTTACCAGGGAAAAGCGCACCGTAAGCCACTGCATTTTTCATTAACGCTGCATATGTTCCCCCGCCCGATGTTAAAAGTGTGGGTTCATCCCCTGTAATCGATTGATAAGCCGATTGTAGTGTTTTAATCATTGGATGATCGGCAGGGATATAATGTGTAGAGAATTGTTGCGCATCAGCGATTGTAAAATGGCAGGTCTCAGCTTTTTTCGTGATCATTTCAATGGTATGTTGGTAATCATTATTTAATGGGAATCGAATGTTCAACTGAATTGAGCCACCAGCTGTATGATTATAATTAAAAATGCCGGCATTAACCGTTAAAGGTCCGAGCACATCTTCACTGTATTGGATTCCCAACTTTTCCCCAAAAGGATCACTATATAGGCTGTTTTCGGCAAATGTGATAAATGATTGGTCACTACCCGCAAAGCTTAATGAGTTTAAGAAATGCAGGCACTCCAGTCCGGCATTCACTCCATTTTGCGGTTCCATACCATGCACAGTTTTACCGTAAAGGGTTAAAATAATCGTTTCATCAGACTTGCTGACCTCTCCATGCAGCCCCTGTTCCGTACAATATGTTTTAAAACGATTCACAAGTTCCTCAGGGTGTTTCGTTTTAATTTTAGCAGCGGCTTTCCCAGGTACCATGTTTCCCCTGTCACCCGAAGAAAAGTTAACTAAAATAGTTCCATGTTTTTCTTCTTCACTGCCATTTAAAGTCAGTTTCACGTTAATTTGCCCTTTTTCGGCGTGCACCATCGGAAATTCATTATCAGGAGAAAAACCGTAAGTTGGCGCGGGTTCTACGTCAAGATAATGTTTCATACAGCGCATACCGCTTTCCTCATCTGTGCCATAAATCATGCGGATCTTCCTTTTCAAAGGAAGGCCAAGGCATTTCAATATCTTTAACGCATAAAATGCAGCCATTCCCGGTCCTTTATCATCAATAGTACCGCGGGCATAGAGCTTTCCTTCTCGAATAGTTGGTTCATAAGGTGTTGTTGTCCATTCTCCAGGAGCAGGAACCACGTCGACATGGGCAAGTACCCCAATATAATCTTCAGACTCTCCCCATTCAGCAAACCCGGCAAAGCCGTCTAAGTTTTTTGTTTTAAAACCCTCATTTTTGGCTAAAGCCAAAACATAATCCAATGCTTCGCCAATCTTTTCACCCATTGGATATTCGGGAGTACTCGTTGTTAAATCCTTAACACTCGCAATACGCAATAAGCCTTCCAAGTCCTTTAAAAGATCATCTTTTCTTTTTTCCACTTCTGCCAGCCAATTGATTTCCATTACAACTTCAACTCCCTTCTCAATTATGTCCATAAAAGCTGTCACCTAAATTATATATATCCTTAATACCGCGAATTTTAATATCTAATAGCACTGCTTGTATTGCATCTATATTTCCATGAGTGTCAGAAATAATAGCCGTCTTCACAAATAAGAGCCCCCTTATATCCTATACATCTACTCTCTTTCTAAAGTAAGCCCTCATAATAAAACTTATTTCCCTAAATGAATTCCACAAAATTATAAAAAACCTTCTTCAAGTAACCTACCCAATCGATTAAGTTTAAACCTTTACTATCTCGATTGCATTCTATATAAACTAATATTGGTATTGTTCACTTTCCTCCACAATCTGGCCCTATACCAAAAGAAAAGGCACAATTCATATTAGAGAATTGCCCCCGATTACTTAAATATGATACTTAACTAGGTATATTTTATTTCATCATCTCATTATAAATATAGAGACTATATAATGCAGGTATCAACAAACCAAGAGCAAGGCAAAGAACAGAACAAACCTCCACGCTTATTCCAAAAGAACAAAATTCAATCTTATACTACCAAGAATAATAACGGAAATACGGCAGTCATGAAAAAAGAAAGCTGCCAAAACTTGAATTTGCTTGCTTTATCTAAAATCGTCCCTGGTTGTTTGTTTACACTTTATACTTCGCTAGAAAAATTTTTTCTCAACTTTAAGGAGGAAATTTAATTGGAATCAGTACCATCTACCCAAACGAAGCTACAAGCTCGTGAATACACAAAAAAAAATGCACTTATTTTCATTGCTGTTGTGGCTATTCTTATTGGAACTATTTTTGTGAGTTTATTACAACTTCAGCCACCAAAGGTTGTACCAGCTACTGGTTCAGCAAATGAGTTTTCTGCCGAGAGAGCACTCTCCCATTTAAAAGAGTTTGCTGTAAAACCACATCCTCTTGGATCGGTAGAACATGACAGAGTTCGAGACTATCTTGTTCACAGTTTAGAAGAGTTAGGATTAAATCCCGAAATCCAAAAAGTCAATTCTTTAAATAGTGTCGACAGATGGATAGTAGGCGGCACGGTGGAAAACATTGTTGCCAAAATCGAAGGAACGAACTCTACAAAATCGATTATTCTTGTTGCACATTATGATTCTGTACCAGGATCACCAGGTGCAGCCGATGATGGCGCCGGAGTGGCTGCCATCTTAGAAACAGTAAGGGCCTTAAAGGAAATGGCACCTCTTCAAAACGATGTCATTATACTCTTAACAGACGGAGAAGAAAATGGATTACTTGGAGCAAAAGCATTTGTAGAGGGACATCCTTGGGTAAATGATGTCGGATTAGTGTTAAACTTTGAGGCACGGGGAAACGAAGGTCCCTCTTTTATGTTTGAAACAAGTGATAACAATAGTTGGCTAGTTAAGGAGTTCGTTCAAGGCGCTTACACACCTGTCGCTCATTCCTTCCTTTATAGTTTATATAAGCAAATGCCAAATGATACTGATTTCAGCGTGTTTAAAGAAGCCGGTCTTAAAGGATTAAACTTTGCCTTTGGTGATGGGGTTAGCCATTATCATACAACCAGCGATAACTTTCAAGAGCTAAGTTTAGAAAGTCTCCAGCATCACGGCGAATATATGTTACATCTTGTCACCCATTTTGGAAACGTCGATCTCACTCAAACTCATGAAGGGAATCAAGTTTTCTTTAACATTTTGGGTTCCAACATGATCACCTACTCAGACAAACTTGTCATTCCGATTATGCTGTTGGCGGTTATTCTTTTTGTCGTTACGGTCGTACATGGATATTGGCTTAAGAAACTATCCCTTCTTGGAACATTTGCAGGTTTTCTTGTTTTCATTATTGGCATCATCGGGTCTTTTGCCATCGGATCAGGATTATGGTCCGTACTCACCTTTATTTTTACGGATCAAGAATGGTTAATGGGAACCGATAAGACGGTTGATACCTTTTACTTCATCAGTTTTTCCATTATTATCTTTGGTTTCTTGACTATCCTTTATGGGTTGGCCCATAAAAAAATCAAAACAGGCAGCTTAATGATGGGTGCCTTATTTCTTTGGTTAATCCTTTTAGCTACCTCGAGTTTTCTGCTCCAAGCAGGCAGTTATGTGTTTGCGTGGCCACTATTATTTGCTCTAATCTGCGTCAATATTTTAATTCGTTTAGATGAGCATTCATGGAAGAGTTATCTTGTTACAGCTGGTTTTGCCATCCCGGCATTTCTTATTCTATCACCAGTTATTTATCTCTTTGAAGGCCTCATATCCATGCATATGGCTGGTGTGCTCATGGTCCTTGTTTCTCTTTTAGGTGCCATGCTGGTATCTATTTTCACCACCTTAAAAATAAAATTCAATTGGGTGATACCATCCATCTTCTTAGTTACAGGATTATTGGTCATGATCACTAACAGTATCAACCTAAATAACATGCCGACAGCAGAACATCCACAAGCAAGCGATATTGCTTATTTTATGGATGCAAATTCAAAAAAAGCATATTGGGCGGCCCGTCAGCCATTAGATGAATATACATCAAATTATATTAATGAAAATGTGAAGAAAGGCCATACGTCAGAATTATTTCCTATTTTAAACTGGGATATAAGTTATACCCAGGCTGATTTATATGGCATGGAAGCACCTAGTGTGACGATATTATCTGATAAGGTTGAAGGTGCCAAGCGGACAATAGAATACCAATTGAAAACGAATCGCAATGCTGAAGAATTGTTAATGGAGTCTTTTTCAACGATGAATGTATCTCAACTGATCATCAATGGAAAAGAATTGGAGTTGAAGCAAAAAGAATTTACAAAGGAATCGCCATTTGAATTCAATTACGTTCTAGGTCAAGCCGAAGAGTTACATGTAAAGGTAACCGTAAATGCTAAGGATTCTATAGAGTGGATGATAGCCGATCGCTCTTACAGCATTCCAGAATCAAAAGGGGAACGGTCGTCAAAATACAGTACCTATGGGGATAATTCATACATCATGAAAACGATTAAACATTAATGACCATTAAATAAAGGCCGACATATACAATGTTTGATTTTCCAAACTAGTATATGTCGGCCTTTTAATACGATTGACTGCTTGTAAAACATCGGGAGGTATTTGAATGGAAATCAAATAATGAATACCATTTAAATGGTAAAACTTGAACAATAAAACTTAATTACTTATGATACGGTTCACCACCATTAATCTTAAACTAATTTACCTTCTGTAAAATCGGCAACTCTTCCTCAACAATCTGGTCCGATTGCTGAACAAGAAAAAGTCTTGCATTTCAAAACAGGATTTTTGATCAAGCTTTATTTCAAAGCTACATTTAGAAACATACACAGCACTGTCGACCATGTACATATGAAAAGACCCCCTCCCAAGCCCCTTATAACCCCCTACCAATAAATAAATCACTAAAAAGAAACAAAATAAAAAACAAAAAAACGACTACAAGCATTACTTCGAAGAAAAGTAGTCGTAGTCATTTTTTAAAAAATATAAAATAAACCCGCCAAAATTCCTTCTTCATCCCTATATACATCATGGAACCATCAATTACATATGTTTCATTAAGGAATGGGAGGAATAAATATGGCAGTGTATCGTAATGTGCAGGTGAATTTTTGGCAGGATGATTTTGTTTTGGATTTAACGCCGGAGGAGCGCTATTTTTATCTTTATTTGCTGACTTGTTCGAAGACGACGCAGTGCGGAATTTATTCGCTGCCGAAGCGTTTGGCGGAGATGGAGACTGGGTATAATCGGGAGACTGTTGAGAAGTTACTACAGCGTTTTGTTGAGTATGGAAAGATTTTGTACGATGCGGAAACGAAGGAGTTATTTATTTTAAATTGGCTTCGTTATAATCCGATTACGAGTACGAATGTGGAGAAGTGTGTGCTGCGTGAGCTGAAGAGTGTGAAAAGTGAAGAGTTTGTTAAGATGTTTCTTCGGAAGTGTTTGGAGGACGAGATGAGTATTCCGCTACTTTTAGAGCAATTCGGTTCGCCTTATGATGTGTCTGATATTGTTACAGAGGAGCTGATTGATCAGTATGTGGCAGAGGAACAAGGTGAGGAAGAGGAGGAAGAAACGGGAAACGGTGTATTTCTGTTTTATGAACAAAATTTCGGTAGTTTGTCGCCTTATGTGGCGGAAGAATTAAGTGAGTGGATGACAGATTTATCGGAGGAGCTTGTGTTAAAAGCGCTACAGATTGCGGTTGAAAATAATAAGCGGACGATTGGTTATGTGAAGGGGATTTTGCGGGAGTGGCATAGAAAAGGCTATATGAAGCTGAGTGACGTGGAACAAGCAGAAGTGAAGTTTCGGAAGAAGGAGCCGCCTGGTATGCAAGAGACGGAGAAGTTTTTGGCGGAGTGTGAGGAGTGGGAGAAGAATACCCCGTCTGAAGAAGAGTTGCAGAAGTTCTTGCAGGAGCATGGATGGCGGCCATGAGCATTCAAAATATAGAGGCGGAACAGACGGCATTAGGTTCTTTATTGCTTGAGGGAGAACTGATTCAGGAATGTCGTCTCACTGAGCACCATTTTTCTACGGCGGTGCATCAAACGGTATTTCGGTTGATGCGAGAAATAGAGGAAAGTGGACAGAAGATTGATCTTGTTATGCTCGTTTCGAAGATGAATCCCGACTTTTTGAAGCAAATTGGCGGGATTGAGTATTTTGTAAATATGATGGAGAGTGTTCCTACGACGGCGAATTTCGCGTATTATGAGGGACTTGTTTGGAGTGCGTGGAAAATGAATCAGGCGGGGAGTGCGGCGCACAATATGTGTGAACGGCTTCTTGCGGAGAAGGATGAAAAAGTGATCGGTGAGACGATTGCGAAACTTTCTGAACTGGAAGAAGGGAAATGTACGCTTGATTTTGATTTGAAGGATACGTTAGTCGATCTTTATGAAGAGCTCCATCAAGATACAGATGAGGTAACGGGCATTGAGACAGGTTTTACAGCTTTAGATAAAATGACATGTGGCTTGCAGGAAGGTGACTTCGTTGTGATTGGGGCGCGGCCTTCGATCGGAAAAACGGCATTTGCTTTAAATATTGCGCTTCATGCGGCGAAATCGAATGCGGCAGTTGGATTGTTTTCTTTAGAGATGAGCAATAAGCAATTGCTGAAACGAATGCTTTCTTGTTTGGGCAGTGTATCAGTAGAACGACTGAAAAATCCGAAGCATCGTTTTACGATAGACGATTGGGGGAGAATGAGCCGGGCCTTTGCGGAAATTGGTGATCTGCCCATGGAAATTTATGATAAGGCCGGCGTTACAACGCAAGAGATTTGGATGCAAGTGCGCAAATTGAAGCGAAAGTATGAGGATAAAAAATTGCTTGTCATTATTGATTACTTGCAGCTTATTACAGGTGATTCAAACTATAGAGGAAACAGGTTTCAAGAAATGAGTGAAATCTCTCGTAAATTGAAGTTAATGGCACGTGATTTAAACGTGTGCGTCGTAGCGCTGTCGCAACTCTCCCGCGGGGTGGATTCGCGTCAAGATAAGCGCCCGTTTTTATCTGACTTAAGAGAGACAGGGCAGATTGAGCAGGATGCGGATTTGATTATGCTTATGTACCGGGAAGATTATTATGATAAGGACACGGAGCATAAAGATATTACAGAAATTCAAGTTGCGAAGCATCGAAACGGACCGATTGGGACGATGAAACTGAGATTTTTGAAGGAGTTTGGGAAGTTTGTGGAGAGGGAAGGCTAGACTTGTTTTTGAGGTTTTTAACAGTACCCGGGCAGAAGTCCCCTTCCTCAAGCACGTGCAGGACATAGTCTGGTGGTAGGGAGGGGTGAATGTTAGTCGTGCACAGCGCGAAATTGCTGTTTTCTTTTTTGTAATTTCATATATACTAGCGGTAAAGGGAACGTACATTCGTTTCTTTGTTTTTATGATGGCTTCTCCAATAGGTAAGTCATTTTAAAATATCTAATAGTGATCCATTGATAATAAACCGTTCAAAGTCAAGAAGGTAACCATGATTCTAGTAAGTAGTGCAATATCAGCAGCAAATATTTTTATCGAATGCCATGAAAATCCTATACTATAAATTAGTAATGGAATAATAGTAATAGATATAACGAAAAGTATAATTCCGGAGATACGCCATAAGCTTCTTTTACGAATCTTTCCTGATTGGGACTTTACTAATTGATAAATAAAGGTTCTGGTGCAAAAACTATAAGATTTATGTAACTAATCTCTGAAACTTGGACATACTGATACTAGTACTCTAAAAAAGAACAGATTGATTTACGGGATCAGTCTGTTCAAAATCAGAAAGAATTCATCCATCAATTGTTTCGACTTGCAGCATAAGATACGATTCCGTTAAGAATATATGTGTTTTATTCTCTTTTATTTTTGCACCAGAACCATTTTGTCTTTAGTGAATTGCAGGCTAAGGTGTTTTTCGTTAGGTGGTGTAAGAATCACCATTAAATTCTTCTATATCATTGTTATGATAGGAAGGATATGTTAATGTATTGAAGGGGGTGGTTTTATGAAGTTTGGTAAAAAAGGATTATTGATTGCAGCAAGTTTAAGTCTTTTTGCTTTATCTGCGTGTGGAAAATCTGCAAAAGAAACAGTCGTTTCTTCAACAGAAAGCATTTTAAATGCAAAACAAATGGAAGCAAGCGGTTCAGTTTCTTTTAAATTCGATTCTAATGCGAAAGATATGAAACCAGAAGATAAAGCAGCAATGGATATGTTAAAAAACGTATCAATTACAGTTGATTCAAAAACAGATAAAGATGCAAAAAAAGACGAAATAACAATTGGTGCAAATATTAAAACAGATGGAATGAAAATGGATGTATCGATTCCAATGTTTATGGATGAAGGGAAAAAGGCTTTATACGTAAAAGCGAATAATGTAAAATCGCTATTACAATTAGCTGGCATTCCTGGTGATAGTTTTTCTACGCTAGAAGGAAAAGTTATCAAAATGGATATGAAAGATTTAGGAGAAGTAGATACAAAAGAATCTATGGAAATCCAAGAGAAAGTACAGAAAGCGTTATTAGATGCAATCAAAGCGCTTCCTGAAGACAAATTTACAAAAGAAAAAGATGTATATACTGTGAAATTAACAGGTAAAGATTTAAAAACAGTGATTGAAAAGGTATTTGATGAAATGTCTAAAATGAAAAACTTCACTGGAACAAAACAAGAAATTGCAGACTTTAAGAAAGAATTGAAAAATGCAAATCTTGGTAAATCTTCTATTTCTTTAACTTATACAATGGATGGAAACACAATTAAAAAACAGGATGCAGTAATTCATATCGAAGCAAAAAATCCTAAAGATGAAAATGAAAAAATTAAATTTGATATGAATATTCATTCTAATATCAAATCTATCGATAAACCAATCAAATTCACATTCGATACTTCTGAAAAGAACATTGTTCCAATGGATGAGTTGCAAAAAATGATTGGTGAATTTATGAATCAATCCATGATGAATGATGGAATGGATGGCGGGGAAGTAACTCCTCAACCAGCTCCAATAGAACCTGCAGCATAAAAAAGACCCCTTAAGGGGCATAGCGACATCGATATAATGCGAACGGATTCAATGGTGAAGTTTGTTTACATATTATTGCTGTTCTCAGATAGGTAATTTGTGATATGTTGGGTTTTTTTATGTAGGGAACAAAACCACTATGCTGTAGCGTAGTGGTTTTGTTTTGTTTGAAATATATGTAGCCAAGCAAACAAAAAATTGCTAGATAGGGTATTTTTGCCCATCCTCCGAAAAAGGGGGGGAGACAAAATATACCAATATTTCCGTGATAAATTTGCTATTTTGAAGGGGAAGGAGAATAAATAAAAAATAGAATTCAAAGGGTATATTGAATTCTATCGTTTGTTTATTTTTCTTATAAAGGTATATTCGTCAACGAACATACTATTCTATTTTCCCTGCCTGGCGCAGATGTTCTTCCAGAAGTTCATATAAACTTGGATCACCACATGTACATGCTGGGTCATTGTTTATACGTGTGAATGTACCACCAACATTCATGTGAATGTTTCCGTTTGATTCATTGAACCATACGCTTAATGGGATAGGGATTGTTTTCTTTTTCGCTTCCGTTCCTTCCTCCCATTCTGCGATGAATTTTGTGTATGTGTTTTGCATAAGTTGTGGGGTTAAATGTCCGTAAATGTAGTAGTTGTCTTTCATAAAGATGTTTTTCTTTTTGCTTCCATTTTTAGCTGTGAAATATGGAAACTTGGAAGTGCGGATACCGACAAGTTCAACTATTTTGATTGTTCGTTGGAAGTCTTTCTCCGTGAAAAACTTCCAGAAGTTACGGAAGATTTGAGCGTGTGATTTTTCCTCCCATCTTATTGTTTCTCCATCTATGGTCATTTCAAAGATTTGCATGTTCATTTTTCATATCTCCTTTATTTAATAGATTGAGCCACGTAGTTGCTGTTCGATTTGCTTGGCAGTTGTCATATCGTACAGTTTCATTGGCGCTAAAAGGCTAAATGCATTTTGTTTTTCTATTTCGCTTGCTGCAAGTTTTACATCTTGAAATAAGTTCAAATCCATGTACATCTCTAGCGTCTTCATTGCTAGAAATTGACTTTTATGCTCCTTGTTATAAAAAAGTTCCTGCAGTGCGTGGATTGCGCTGGCTAAGATTTCTTGTCTCATGTGATTGACTCCTTTTCTTTTTTTTTATATGTAAAAGGGCTTGAGGTCATTATATAAATTAATTTATTTATATAAATAGATTTATATAATGTATTGGTAAGTAGACACATTGAACTTTTATAGCCCGATTATGTAGTTCTTCGCTAGAGTTAGCAATGTTTATTCGAAATGCTTCTCAAGCATTTTCACTCTTTCTTGTTGCCGTTCTTTTATCTGCTCAGCCTTTATTTCTTCAGCTGGATCAGTAGAGAACAGGCTAGTCCAAATTGTAAACCATAATAAGAACAACATTCCAAGTACGGAGATACATAGCAAAATCATCTGCACACGTTGTGAAGCTATGATGTTTTTTATACGTTTCATTTTATTTCTCGCTTCCGTTTGGCTTGAAATATCATCTCATCTCGGAGATTAATAGCGAGCATATCATGTATTAGTTCTGGTGTTTCTACCATTACATAAATTTGATACTTAGGATTGCTGCGGTTTCTCATCGTATGGTGTAAGTCATGCCCCATTCTAATCAGTTCCATAGCTAACGATTTCTTATATAGGTTACTCGGAGTTTGATGAGGAAAATGCTATTCAATATGTTGTTGTTGATAGTGGAGGTACGACTGAAACACCAACGAATGAGTTATTATTAACTTTAAAATCTAGTAATAAGATTGATTATAGTCAATTTGAATCAAAAGAATTAGATCGGTTATTTGCTTTATCACAACTTATTCAAGAGAATAATAAAAAAATAACACACCTTGAAATAAGGGACAATAAAGGTGATTATACAGGTCTTTCTTTTAAAGATGTACAAGAAAGTACAACGAAAGAAGAACTGCTACTAACAATGAAAAATGCATCAAAAGATTACTGGACATATTTGATTCAAACACAAGTGGAAGATAAAGTAAATGGAGACCATTGAACAACTAGATAACATGTATTCTGTGAATAGATTAATTGAGGATGCTTTATGTGCTTTTGCTGATCGTGTTAAGGAGTATAATATTCAAAGATATTCGAATACAATTACTACATGTTTCAATCATATTAGCAAAAATATTTACCATGAAATATCTCTCAATGATCTCGCTACACTACTTGATATGAATCCTACTTATTTATCTAAATTGTTTAAAAAGGAAGTGGGAATCCTTTTAAGTGAATATATTCAAAGGGAGCGAGTAGACGAAGCAAAAAAACTATTAACATTAACTACATATCCATTATCAGATATTTGTGCTTGGCTTAACTTTTATGATCAAAGTTATTTCACAAGAGTGTTCAAAAAAATATGTAACATGACTCCTAGACAATATCGTGAAAAGCATACTGTGATATAGTCTTTATTTATATCATCTTGTTTCTTTATTCATAGTTATGTATTTATTATTTTAACCGAGAAGACCCCCTCCTCTAAACGAAGTGAAGGTGGGGGGAGTTCAATTTATGATAAACTACCTACCAGTTTTAGGAGATATAGGATGTTTAATTCCTAATTCATCTGCGCAATGACAATACTTTCCTCCTACGTTAATAAAAGAAACTGTTCTCAAATACCAACGGAAAGGTATGAATGTTCGGTTAAATAAAAGTGATTTCGTTCTAGATCTTATAGAAATTCATTCTGCTAATTGGTTTTTATCTCTTTTAAACGTGTAGAGCGACCTTTTGAAGATACGTCTTGAATCTTTAGCCATGGTTTATAATCTGCATTCCATTCCTGAACCTCGATCTTCTTGAATCTACTTTTCAATTTTTGGTGTTCTTTTTCTTTTGGACATAAAAAACACCCCTGTAGATAAAAAGATTCAAAGGGGTGTTTCTTCGCAACTTTTTTAAAACGTCGTGACTTTATGAATAAAGGAGATATTGTACTTATTCGTAAAGAAGATACAGTTTATATTGAAGAAGTTGAAGCATACTCTTTCTAATATCTCTATAATGAGAATTTCTATTTCTTGGTTAAAGCCGTCAAATAGTCAATATTACTATCAAAAGAATGACTAGAGAACTCGAGGATAAAAGGTAAATCTTTCCGTTTAATATTTGCTCCTTGTAACAATTGTACGAATTCCCCTTAATAATAATCATGTTTTTATAATTTTACAAACTGAAAAATATTATTATTATATAACTATATTGTTCATTTCATAGTAAAATCACCACTAACAGTAATGATATATTAATAAAAATGAAATATACATGAAACACATTTCATTATTTTGAAATAAATTAATGGCTAATTATAGTAATTAAAGTCAATAAACCTCCTGAATACAAGCGGTTGAAAGCATCTTTCTGTTGTTTCTATCATTGTTACAAAGTGTTAATGATATATTACGAATCGTTTGTAATTCTATGATTTATCCAAATCTCAAAAAATGATTGTTATAATGAGAACTCGAAAACAAATGCAATGGAGGCTATTATGAAAAAGATAATTGGTGTAGCAACAGCAGCAGTTTTGGGTCTTGGGATTTTCACAACATCTGCTAATGCAGAAACTGTCGTAACAGCTGATGTACTAAATGTAAGAGAAAACTCAACTACGAAATCAAACATTGTTGGTAAATTACTAGATGGATATAAATTAAATGTTATACATACAGAAAACGGATGGTCAAAAATCAAATTAAATGGTAAAGAAGCGTTCGTAAGCGCGGACTTTACAAAGGATATCTATTACGTAACAGCAAACGTATTAAATGTACGTGCTGAAGCAAACACAAACTCAGAAATTCTTGGTAAATTGAAAAAAGACGATGTAATCGAAACAACACATCAAGTACAAAATGATTGGTTACAATTTGAATACAATGGAAAAACAGCTTATGTACATGTTCCTTTCTTAACAAGTACAGCGCCTGTTAAAACGCAAGAGGTAGCTAAGGTTCAAAAAGTAGCGAAAACGCAAGAGGTAGCTAAGGTTCAAAAAGTAGCGAAAGCGCAAGAAGTGGCGAAAGCGCAAGAAGTGGCGAAAGTGCAAGAAGTGGCGAAAGCGCAAGAAGTAGCGAAAGCGCAAGAAGTAGCGAAAGCGCAAGAAGTAGCGAAAGCGCAAGAAGTAGCGAAAGCGCAAGAAGTAGCGAA